>DASUVL010001194.1:0-6508 GCA_036379015.1 Niastella sp. | reverse complement strand
CCATTAAATACAGTTTTCAATTTATTTTCCAGGCTGGTAAGATCTGCCTGCTTCAATGCAACCATTTTTTCGAGTAGGGTATCTTTAATAGCCGGTGCCAGCGCTAACATTCGTTCACGCATCGATGCTTTTATTTTCTGCTGGAATTCACTACCATTAAAGGATGCCTGCACATCATAAATATTCCTGAAGAACCGGGAATTGCTTTGTCGCAACCAATAATTAACCTGAATGGGAAAAATGCCAGCCACTGTTACGTCCCATCGACCGGTAACGTTATGTTGCAGGATATTTTGCTCAGCATATGGGGTATCAATAATTGACCGGTAGTTGGCATTGTAACATATCATGCCACCGTTCACCCGAAAGGCGGGACGAGTAATAAACAGGTTCCGGAAAGGATTATTGAAGTCTACAGTAATAGTATCTTTCGCAATCTTCTTTAAATCATTGAATGACCGTACCGTTTGTTTACCAGGATGGTTGACCGGGGATTGGGCTTGTACGGCAACGGCGCATACCTGTAGTATACAAATCAGGCTGCCATAGACAATAAGGGTTATACAACATGGGTAACGTTGTACCATGCCGGGTTTGGGGGTTTAGGGTCAATAAATAGTCAGGACGTTTTTACAAACGTCTGATTAGTGCGTTTAAACTGGTATACTTTATTTTTTGTGTAACAGAGGTATTGGATCAACAAGAGGCGCAAACAGGAAAGTGCATCATATTATTATTGTGCCTAATACATTTATCTAGGCGGTAAAAGTATACAAAAAAACAAATAAAAAGGATAAAGCGCATATTAATTAAAGTTCACGTGACTAACGAACAAGAACAATCAGATTAATAAAACAATAAATTCCACCACATAACTTCAAAGGCGCCCCGATATATCAGGACGCCTTTTCTTTTTTGGCGAACACTCGTTGTATCCCTTAAAACGTTATCCCAAATTGAAAACCTACGGTCCAGGTGGCATCATGATTATTGCCAAACCGCACAGGAAGCGGTATAGCGACAAAATAACCACTGTTCGTATTCTTCTTTACTATTTTATTTATTACAGGAGTAAATCCGTAGCGACCTCCGGTTTCAAATGCTGCCCGGCCGGCAAACGTCCACCCCTTGCCCAGGGCCACCAATATACCTGGATGAAATAAGAAATTATTCATTTTACTTCCCGTGGAATCTGCTTTGATAAATGGAACAAACTCTGCTGAAAATCCTATTTTACTGCTTTTCCATATGTTGATCCCTGTGGGTAACCCGGCCAGGTAATAATCCTTAAAATTGGTAGTTGTTTCATGTTTACTAAAAGTAACAATAGGATGCAGAATGCCAACATACCCGGCTATTTTGGGATATGTTACGGGTGGCTGTTGCGCCTTGCTGCCTTGATATACCATCACTAAAAGGGAAAACGTCAATCGCGCATAAAAAGCCTTATTTGCCATAAATACAGGTAATTTTTACGGCAATACTACGGGAAGCATCTTCCTCCAAATTGGACAGAAATGCGCATTTGTACAGAAATTACTTTTTTACCAAGTTTTCCGGTAAATATTAAATAGCTGAATGCCTATACCTGCTTTCTATATCGTACCCAGGATTTATAGGGAAAGAGGCTGATAGATTCATTGTCTTTGTAAGAACTAATATAGACCCGGCCCAATTCTTCAAATGCCCACCACATGCCCCAGAGGGGCTTATTGCTTTCTGCCTGCAACACTCTTTTTGAGCCATACGTTTCTTCTGGTAATTCAATGGTAAACCCTTTTTCAAAGGACCGCACAAAACCCTCCCAAAGGGTAAGGGCAAGGCGCCAGTGATTATAATCCTCCCACACTTCTTTTGTCAATGGATAATCATTTTTTCCCGATACCTGCAGGTTATAATTCCGCCACAGGCGACGAAGGATCAACCGGTTATCCTTCATGCGTTGTATGATGGCGGCCCCTTCCGGTTTTTGTTTATCGAGCACGGCTATCATCTGACCCGATATCTTTTTTAAAGGAAGTTCAAGCTGCTTGCGCATAACAGGGATAATATTGACAGCTGGATCTATTGGCTGCGGCTGCAGAAAAAGATAAAAGAAATCAACGTATTGCAATTCAACGGTAAAGCTCGGATAGACCTTAGGCTTACCATTCCACCATTTCTTCCATAACGCGGAAGTTAGATCAAGTACCTGGGGTTTAGTTAGGGTAAGGTGCATAGATAAAGGTTTATTACTACTAATTATTTCAGGCTTCATCCCGTTTCAGCTTTTGCCAGGCAGTTCTGGTCAGTATATAAAGATTATGTAATGGCTTCTGAATAATACCAGGTAACAACATTTCGTGACCGGCTTTCACCCAATCCATTAGCATTTTATTGGATTTATAAACCGGTATCCAGATGCGACTGGCATTTAATTCCGAAAACAAATACTCAATACATTTATACAATCCCTGCCTGATGGCTTTCCTGCCGGTTGCTGGAGCAAACAACAGGCGAAGGGTATAATCGCCGGTCAGCATGGCATCACCGCAGCCCAGGTCATCAAACAGGGCTTCGCACATATCTGCCTGAAAGATAGGCTGATCATTATCCCACACCATCATAGATCTACTAAAGCTCGATGCTTTTACACTTTCATAAAAAGGGATTAGGGAAGCAGCTTCCACGCCTACCCATTGTTGGATAAACTGAATATCATCCGGAATTACGACAGGCCTAAGGAAAATAGTAACCTGCATATGGCTGTCAGGTTGTATAGCGCTGATCATCATTTGAAATTTTTAAATAACTGTAACAGGAATATCAAAGACAATACCTGTAACAGGGACAAATAAAATGAATTAACCAAATGAGTTAGCAGGGAACAGAATGCACTATACTACCAGAAAACCGTTGTTATGAAAAGATGAATACTGCAAAAAATATTTTGAAGTAGAATAAAGGTACATACTTTGCATGTGGTAAACAAAGTAATTAACTATTGAATTTACCAGTCATCCCATCTACCAATCAATAGGGATCCTGCAATAGCGCTAAAATATATTTCCGATTTCATAACGGTATGTTAACCGAATTTATTAAATTTCCCTTGCAGACTGACAACTGTTTTATTCAACAGTGTAGCGCACCAATTAAACCTTTTCCATGTATCAAGTTCACCTGTCCTTGAAGGATCTGCACAAGGTTCGTAATGCTGCCCAAATCATTACGGAAAAAATTGAGCGTCATTATACTATCCCCGAGCTTGCCGAAATGGTAGACTTACCCGAAAAAAAATTAAAGGCAGGGTTTAAGCAATTATACGATAGAGGTGTTTTCGGCTACCGCCGTGATTTCTTATGGAATAAAGTAAAAGCATTACTTATAGAAAATATCCCCTTAAAATTGATAGCGCAGGAAACGGGTTTTAAAGACAAAAGCGCATTGATAAAAGCTTTCAAAAATGAATTTGGGATCACGCCTGTTCAATGGAAAAAAGATCAGGAAAATGGCGCTATTGCAAAAGAGCCATAAGCCAATCATGCTGCCTGACCCGTGGCCTTATAATTGCATATTCCATAAAATAGGATAATTTTTATATTCCCGTTAAAAAAACCTCTTCTTACGAATTGTAAATGTTCTTATATGAGCAAATATGTGCAATTCCTCCTTGTAATTATTTATGCATTTACTACTATCACTGCGTTATATATATTGTTTTTCCTGTTAAGAAGCGGAACGCTGCAACTTGATGACTGGGTCCTTTTCACAATTATAGCCGGCTGGCTTGCTATTTGTTTCACTGCGGTTTACTGGTACACAGATCTTTTTCTTTTATTCCAACGGATAAGAAAACCCATTCCTAAAGAAGAGCAACGCCTGCTTGCAAGCCTGTACGATGTTCAAAAAAGAGCCAATGATAAAAAACACTATCGGCTTCTTGTTGCCAATACCTCCGGCTTGTATGCCTTCGCCATTGGCTATCATACAATAGTAGTATCAAAAAATTGCATAAAAGCTTTGACCCATGAAGAGCTTTGTGCTGTGCTGGCACATGAAATGGGACATTTGCGAACAAGTGACTGCATAGCCGGTCAGGCGTTTTATTTTGCCAATCTGCTGCCTGCATTCATTGGCAGCTTTTTTACTATGAGGCGAAGAACTTACGGAAGCAGCTTCCAGACATTTATCAGGCACTGTATATTGGCAGTATTATTATTGCTCATCGTTCTAATAGTTATTTCATCAAAAATTTCTGTTCTACAGTACCTTATTCCTATAATTGGCTTTGTTATTCTTTTAGGGTTGTTCAATGCCGTATTTTTCTTTTTATGGCTGCTTAATGCCCGCTTAAGAGAATACCGGCAGGATGAATTTGCGCATAAATTAGGTTTAGGACCTGAACTGAAAAAAGTATTACTAAAAACTATTGTAACAGGTGCGCCATCCCACGTTGAACGTTATTCTATCCTCACCCGTTCAACACATCCCATTATACATAACCGTATTAGAAGATTGGAAAAATTGCAGACTTACAAAGATGATATAAGTAAAGAATGTGTCGCGACCCCAAGCCCATCACATTAAGACGGGCGATTCACACTAAAAAAGGCTGCCCTGTTAAACCGGGACAGCCTTCTACAATTATTATATATAGTTTTTAGTTGGCGCTGCTATCGACTTCGGCTGTTTCTGATGCCTCCGCTTTTTCTGCTCCGCGTAAAATTGTCGCAGCTGTTATCAGGGTCGACAATTGATTGAACAGATCAAAGATCCCATTGTGATATTTAGGGAAGGTGCCGTTCACACAGGCGTTGGCCGCGCTGATGATCATATCTTTTATTCCTGCTGTATTCGCATTGACCATTTGTTGAACAGTCGCATTATTGTTATAGGCATACAACAGGTACCGCATATACACCCCTATCCCCGATGCATAATCAGGAGCGTCAGCCTCTTTCAATGGATTATCTGACGTTAACGGATACCATGGACTGAGGATGGAATTCAATTGCATGTGTGATGCAACGCCCTGCAGTATGCCTACGATCAGGTTGCGGGCAGGTACAGCTCCTGGTTGCAGGTTCAGGTAATCGACCATGGCGCCGAGTATCAATCCCTGATCGCCGCACCAGGCACAATGCTGCTCGCGCCATTCAACCGGTTGAACTGGTTGTCCATTTTTATAGGTAGCTACCCGTTCCAACACCAATCCGGTATTAGTGCCAAATGAATAGTATAACTGATCAACGGTTGGAATACTGCTGTCGAAACACCAGGTAGTTAAAAACTGGTATTCCCTGGCAATTTGCGTGGTGGTATTGATGGCCTTATCCATTCGTAAAGCCAACACCAGGTACAAGCCGTTTACCACCGTATTTTGAAAAGGTCCCAGAACTGCAGTGCCCGGATCATACTGATCATTCATATCGCATTGCCATACGCCGCCGTTCACCCTGGGCTCATATTGCCCGAATTTCGTTTTATCACATTTTGCCCATACATTTGGCGCGCCCCATTGGATCGGCCTGTTGGGGTCAACCTGAAAACCGTTGTTCATCACATGCCAGCATGCCCCGGCCAATGACTTATACTGACTAACATAGTTTCTAAATATGTTTTGATATTCGGGTGCATACACTTTGGCGCTGGCTATTCCCCACCAGCCATAATCGTCGTACCAAAATCCATTTGGTTCTGCCGGGTTCTGACTTGTTGGTCCGCCCTGCGTCCCATTGTCATTTGTGTAATAATTATAAGTTGCATTATAAGATTGAAAAGCGAGATCATAATTCTTCGCAACATAAGCCATTACGCCATCTACTTCCTGGGGCGTGATGATATTATTGTGCATGGCCAGCAGCATATAATCAAGCGTTGTATCGAATACATTCCCGGCCATCCAGTAATTGGTGGAACCCATAAAAACCCGGGGGTTGCCATTGTCCTGGTAATCTTGCTTTAAAATATTAAATAGCGATTGGGCAGAACTGAGGTAAGAGGCAATTGATTGTTCTTGTGACATGCAAAAAGGTTTAATAGTTTAAGTAATTAATTATTAGACGTACGCATTACACATACGGGCACCCTAAGCTGTTTCTTAGTCTTACCGGTACCGTAAGCAATTTACTTAACCTATTTTTACTTTTCCCACCGTTAAAACACCCATTTTATTCATTTACTGCGATGGACACGCCCAGCAAATTTTTCGTAATGGCATCTGAGGTGACTACCCGTACCCTGTTATACGTTCCTATTGGCATACCGGCTGGTATTTTTAGCACCACTTTGTCAATGGCGGCGCTAACCACTTCCACAGGCGTATATACACTGCTTGCGTACAGGGAGGCCGATACTACATTACTTAATAAGGCGCCTCGTAGGGTAAACACGCTACCGCGTGCAAGTTTCGATGGCAATCCTGCTGCATTGATGAATGGTGCAGTTGGATAAACCAGGCTTATGGTATTTCGTCGCACTTCGGTGTCATTATACAACGTATACGCGCCGTTCACCACTTTGATAT
>DASUVL010001193.1:0-2636 GCA_036379015.1 Niastella sp. | reverse complement strand
CTGCACCCCGGTATATACATCCACCGAAACTTTCATTTTTTCCCCCCTGCCTTTTTTAGTGGTCATCAATATAACGCCATTGGCAGCCCGCGAGCCATAAATAGCAGCAGAGGCCGGATCTTTCAGGATATCTATGGTTTCAACGTCTTGCGGATTGATGGAATTAAACGAAGACCCTTCCGATAAAGGAAAGCCATCCACAACTATCAAAGGATTTCTACCGGCGGTCAACGTACCAATGCCCCGGATAACCACCTGCGGATTGCTACCGGGTTGTGCGGAGGCGTCGTTAATAACCACACCGGCCGCTTTGCCTGCGAGTTGTAATGCAAAACTGCTTCCGTTGTAGCGGTTCAGTTCTGTTGATTTTACCTGCGACAAGGCGCCGGTAACCCTGGCCTTCGATTGCTGGCCATATCCTATTACCATCACATCGTTCATGGAACCACCCACCTGTTTCAATCTTATTAATACCGAGTTATTATCACCTGCTTTTACGAGGTAATTGTTCAACCGGTTCTCCTGGTAGCCAACGTAGCTGAATAAAAAATTATACTTGGTACCGGCTTTTAAACCCGTTACTACAAACACCCCTTTTTCGTCGGTAGTAGCCGATTGCTTTTCTTTGCTGCCCGTATGGTTCACTGTAATGGTTACACCACTCAGCAGTTCGCCCGATTCAGACACAACAGAACCTTTTACCTGGGTTGTTTCCTGCGCATTTGTCGCCAGCGAACATAAAAAGAGGGCAACGGATAAAAACCATTTTATTTGTTTACAGTTATGGATCATAGCCTTGGTTTTGGGCAATAGCATGTCATTCACTTTTTAAAGCGTTATTTTTTAAATTACTTGTTACTGATTATTCGTCTATTTTCTTATTACGACAACCCCATCTTCCTTTGTAAAGGTCAGATCGTTTGTATTGCATATAATGCTTAGGATAGTCTGTAAAGAATCATTGATCATAAATGTGCCGGTAAAGGATAAAGACTTCAATGCACTGGCATCAAACTGTACGACCATATTGTATTTTCTGCCAATTTTATTAAACACTTCAGGAAGTGGCGTTTTGTTAAATGCCAATGCCACATGGTTTATTGATTTTCTGTTAACCGGTTTATTGGACTCAGCGCCGGTTGTAAAGGTTGATAGCGCATACGTTCCTGCGGGTTTGTTAACCAACAACTGCTCGCCGGGTTTCAGGTATACATCATTCATTGCCATACTTCGGTCAATAGCGCGCACCACTACTTTACCTTCCATTAATTGGATGGCAATAGTATCTACACGGGCATCTACCCAAAACTCCGTACCGAGGGCTGTGGTAGCAATACCGTTTGCGAAGACCGTAAATGGTTTCAATGGATCTTTGGCCACTTTAAAGAATGCTTTGCCGGTTAAACTGATATCTCTCTTTACGGAATCAAATGGCTGGTAATATGAAATAGCGCTCCCCGGATCCAGTGTAACCGTAGACCCATCGGGTAATGTTGTTGTCACCGAATTTCCCAGGGAATTAGAAAATGTCTTTAATGCAGGCTTCGTTACAACAGCGATTGCGGCCTTCGCATTTGTACCCCGATGGTTGAACAGGTACCACCCACCAATGAGCATAATGCCAGCCACACAGGCTGCAGCGAGCCATTGAATGGCGCCCATTCGTCTTATAAACCCTGTCTTTTGATGCAGCGTTGATTCACCGGCCGGTGCAATCTTTTGCCAGATCTGGTTATAGAGCTGTTCAGACCGTTGCCGGGATATTAGCTGCACATCCTGCTGAACATTTAACTCAAATTGACCTTCCAGTAATTTCCTCAACTGGCCTTCATTAACAGATAAAGCATTCAACAACGATTGCTTCTCGTCATCCGTGGCGGTGCCGCGCTTATATTTTTCCAGTAATTGTTCTATTGTTTCCATGGCTTATTATAAAATGACCGATACCGGCAAAAAGGGGGTGGTGTTTAATATTACCAAATTGTTAAGGAGGTGAATGGTCAATGGTGAATGGTGAATAGCTCGCGAATCGGGAGGTTCCCAGACAACCAGAAACCTCAAAAATTCGGACACTCATTGACCATTGACCATTCGCCATTGACCATTCACGCCAGAAAAACAATCAGGCAGGAAGCACTGATAGCCTGCATAGCAGGGCTTTTGGTGACAATATATTCCCGGAGCATTTTTGCGGAGTACTTGACATAATCCTTAACTGTTTCGGTAGATAGGCCCAGTTCAGCAGCGGCTTCTTCGTAAGTTTTACCTTCCAGGCGGCAAAGGGTAAAGGCCGATTTTTTGCGGGGCGGAAGGCTTTCAATAGCAGCATTTAAGACCGTCAGTTTTTCGGCATACTCCTGTTCGAAGTTGGTGGGGGTTTCGGTAGCCAGGGAGGCAACCTGTTCATCCAAAGAATCAAAACTTAACCGGATCGATCTTTTCAGCTGTTCTAAAGATTTGTAATAACTGGTTGTAAATAACCATCCTGCAATGGATTGATTAGGTGTTAGCGTTTGTCTTTTTTGCCAAAGGGTGATAAAAACTTCCTGCAGAATGTCTTCAGCTTCAGGTTGCTTGCTGATGAGTTTACAGATATTGGCCAGAACGGCCTGGTGATATTTTTGCCAGATGTAGGC
>DASUVL010001192.1:0-2167 GCA_036379015.1 Niastella sp. | reverse complement strand
CAGGATGCGAAAGAGTGCCTGCTTTAACGCCACTGGCAGTTGAAAAGATCTCTTCGGCCTGGTTGATATAGCTTTCAGCACTTATTTTATCCAAACCGGTTGCTACTTTAACCAATGAAGTAATAACCGGATTGATATCTTCAACGACCGTATAAGCGCCCCTGTCGCAAAATATTTCTGTGTATAATCTGTATAAACGGGCAGTTTCATAATAAGCCGCATCACTGTTGTGGTTACCTGCAATAGCCATGATGATCCGCTCGGCGGTTTCCAACTCACCCTGTAACATACTATACAATTTTATATGGGTAAGCTCATGTGCCAGTATTGACAGTAATTCATTTTCATCCAGCAATTGGGTTATTCGACCGCTGAAAACAATATGCGCTTCATTGTTTAAGAAAACAATGCTGGCATTCATTTCATCGGTGTATTGAGCCTGATATACCGTCACCGGCAATTGCTCCAACCCTAACTTATCTTTGACCTTATTAACTTTTTCATAAATACCTGCATCGGCCTTAACATCAAATTTGTAAGTATTCTTTAACAATTCTGTTTGGTATTGAGCCAGCTGCTCTTCTTTTGTTCTTACCGCTGCAAAAAAATTCCAGGTCTTTGCCTGTTGGGCAAAATGATCACGAACCTTCAAATGATATGGAAGCGCTTGTAGCATATATTGATATATATAGTATAAAAGAATAAATATATTGGAAACCATGTACGCCTTATACGGTACAGGATATTAGAAAGGGAATGATCAGTGATAGATTCTTATAAACTCCGGAACAAATTTCTTTCGGTACATCTTCAGCAACAGCTTTCCGGTGTTTGCGCACAGGCGAACTTGTAACAATTTCAAATACTATGCCTTTTTTACGTAACGTCCTGTTATATGATTTATTTGCACGCAATTGCCACTATGAACAAAATGTGGATAACCCCAAAAAATCTGGCAGATTAAAACCGGGACTTCCCCGATACAAATTCCTTTTTCATCTATTTGTCTGTTTCTATATAAGTCACAGCATATACCTTTAAACATTCAAACGGGCATAAACGTAATAAGAAGGATTGGTTTCATAAAGGTTTAAAAAAGTGGGTATGCAAATTTTTCAATTCAGGCAAACATTGATCACCGGTCTATTTATTTTGACCGGTTATTTTTATTCAAACGGGCAAACTATAATTAATCTTGAACCGGAATTACCCGATCCCATTGCCGCCCTGGCACAACAACCTGGTCTTAAATCATGGTACAATAAAACCGCAAAGACATGGTGTTGCATTTACAACGATCGTAATGCCGTATATATACAGTTATCTATTACAGATCTGCTTCAACAAAAAAAGGTAGTGGAAAATGGAATAGAGCTTTGGATCGATGTAAAAGGGAAAAAGAAGAGAAATACAGGTATCATTTTTCCTTTACCGGAACATACGGCAAGCAATTATACTACTCACCAAAATGAAAGCGGGTTTCCGTTCCCAACAACTGAAAGTGCAAGGCCACTTGCAAAAACAGCTACACGGCAGCAATTAAGATCGTTGGTTTCCGGGCAAACTGAAATGAAATTGAAGGGTTTTATGAACGAGCTAAACGGCACACAAAATGCGAAACATCCTTCTGGCCTTCAGGTTTCGTTACAATACGATCATGATACTTTAATTTACCAGGCAACCATTCCCTTTCAGGCTTTAGACCGGCCAGTTTCTTTTAATAGTGCTATGAACATTGGTATTGTAGCAAAAGGTATGTTACCGGCAGGTTTTGTTGGAATTGACATGCCGGATCTTGGTGAACAACCGGGCGATGGCATGATGCCGCCGCCAGGTGAAGCATTTTCAGCAGCGGAAAATACAAAACAATTTCGGAAGGATGATATTACCTGGTACCGGTTTACCGTAAGAAGATAATAGCTAATGATCGTTTGTGTGCAGTTGTCACGTTGCAAAGACAACAGACTGCCCATTTACTTATACCCACTACTGGCTGGCAGCTTCATACTTTGTAATGTCTTTTGCAATACGGTAATGGAACTTAATTTTGAAACAAATGCGTGGGCGCCAGCCTCTAATGCCCGTTCCTCTTCTTTTTTGTTATTGGTAATCGAAAATGCGATCACCTTTATGTCGGGCCATTTTTCGCGTAATACTTTAATGGTTT
>DASUVL010001191.1:0-6692 GCA_036379015.1 Niastella sp. | reverse complement strand
TGGTTTGTTATTATACCTGGCAGGCACAACCGGGTTTGTAGGTTATGGATTAGCGGAGCTGAACTTTCCGGTTATGATCGTAACCTATGCTTTGCGCGGATTTGGTTATCCTTTATTCGCGTATTCCTTCATGGTTTGGATCGCTTATCAAAGTCCGAAAGAAAAACTGGGCCGGGCCGTAGGCTGGTTCTGGTTTGTATTCACCGGCGGATTGAATGTGCTGGGCGCTTTTTATTCAAGCTGGGCCATCGATAGCCTGGGTTACATCAATACATTGTGGAGTTCGGTGTTCTGGGTGCTGATCGGCGCTTTTTTCGCATTGCTGTTGAATAAAGCGACGTTCAAAAGCGGTTCAAACGGAAAAGATGCCAGCGGTAAGGCACGCGAATTACTGAAAGGATTAACCATTGTAAAAGAAGAACCCAAAGTGTTGATCGGCGGTATCGTACGCATCATTAATACCACGGCGCAGTTTGCTTTTCCGGTGTTCTTACCCATGTACATGGAGAAACATGGTTTCGATACAACAACCTGGTTACAGATCTGGGGAACCATCTTTACCAGCAATATCATTTTTAATTTGATTTTTGGTTTTGTGGGCGATCGTCTTGGTTGGCGCAATACCATCATGTGGTTTGGCGGTATTGGTTGCGCCATCACTACGTTGGGTTTGTATTATGTGCCGCAAGCACTACCGGGCAATTTCGCGATTGTATTAGCGGCCGGTATTTTATGGGGCGCCTGTCTGGCAGGATATGTTCCTTTATCGGCATTGGTTCCTTCGCTGGTAAAAAAAGATAAAGGTGCAGCCATTGCCATCCTGAACCTCGGCGCTGGTCTGCCGGTTTTTGTAGGTCCCGCATTGGTTGGGTTGTTCTATAGTGTAGTGGGCAATGAAGGCATCATCTGGATCCTGGCTATCTTATATTTTATCAGCGCCCTGCTTACCAAATTTATTACGCTGCCAGATAATGCCAAAACACTGCATCATGTGAAGCCTGACAATGTACCGGTGAGTGAATTGGAAAACCCCGACGTGTCGGGGCAAGCTCTGAAGCTGGAGAATTGATCAACAACATTGCATAATCATAGCATACACAACCTATAACAAACAGAAATATAAATCAAAGTATATCAAATTATGAAGATCCTTGTGACGGCGCCGTATAATGATAACGGGTTAATAACATTGCAGGAAAATTTTGGTGAGGTAATTTACAGGCCATGGAAACCGCAAGGCCGTGCTTATTATGCAGATGAATTAACAGCTCTGTTGCAATCAACTGCTGCTACTGCATTGATCACCGAGCACGATCATGTAACAGCCGATGTTATTAATGCCAATACGCATTTGCAATTTATTGGCGTGTGCCGGGGAACCCCTTCGAATGTTGCTATTGAAACAGCTACCAAACATGGCATTCCTGTCTTTTATACGCCGGCACGCAATGCCCAGGCCGTGGCAGAAATGTTTATAGCGAATGTGATCACTTTTATGCGCAATACGATTGCCGGTATGGAATGGTTAAGAGGAAACAACTGGGCGGCCGGTGCACATACTTCGTACCTGCAGTTCAAAGGAAATGAGCTGGCCGGAAAAACCATTGGTATGGTTGGGTTTGGCGCTATCGGTCAACTGATCGCTTCCATGCTGCAATGTTATCCCTGTCCGGTGCAGTTTTATGATCCTTATGTGACCACCTATGATAAAGCGTATCGTTCCGTGTCGTTGCCAGAATTATTTGAAACCAGCGATATTGTATCCATTCACTTACCGGTAACGGAACAAACCAAAGGACTGATTGATTACTCGCTGTTATCGAAAATGAAGCCTGATGCCATTTTTGTCAATACGGCGCGGGCTGTAGTTGTAAAACGGGATGATCTGTTGCGCGTGCTGGAAGAAGGCGCCATTCGTGGCGCTATACTGGATGTATTTGATCATGAACCACCAGATGAAACCGATTATAAAATAATTCATCATCCCAATGTTTTGCCTACACCGCATATTGCTGGTGCAACTTTTGAAGTAGAAGATCATCACGTGACCATCTTAAATAAAACGCTTATTGATTGGTACGTGCATAATAAGAAAACAGGGGGTAGACTGGCTAATAAAGAATTATTAACCGTACAGATCTAATTGCATACCATGATTACAAAGGAAGCTTATATAATTATTGATATCGGCACCGGGAATGTGCGCGTGGCGGCAACAGGCGCCAACGGAACGGTGTTGGGGGTTGCCCGGGAAGATATTCAATACATAAAAGATGAAAAATATCCTGATGCCCTGTATTTTGATGCAGATGTTTTATGGAAACAGGTAACTACTTTGGCAAAACAGGTTATTGATGCATTACCAGGTGTTACCGTTCGCGCATTGACGGGTACCAGTCAGCGGGAAGGTATAGTGTTGTTGGGCAGAAATGGCGAGTCGTTGGTTGGATTACCAAATATCGACCACCGCGGCCGCGAATGGGAAGATATATTGCCAGATAAAACAATCGTATATAAACTCACCGGCCGGTATCCCACATCGTTGTTTTCTGCTTTTAAATTACTTGGTATAAAAAAGCGTTGGAAAGACCTGTGGCAGAACTGTGTGAGCTTTGTAAGCATCAGCGATTGGGTAGAATATAAGTTAAGCGGTGTGATCAAATACGAGCACTCGCAGGCTTCAGAAACCTTGTTGTACGATGTAGAAAAACGGGAATGGAATGAAGACCTCTGCGACCTGTTCGGATTGGATAGTTCCCTGCTGCCGTCGCTGCAAAATTCCGGAACCATCCTGGGACCGGTGCTGCCCGCCATGGCAACAGCTCTCCATATTTCAAAAGATGCCCTGGTAGTAGTGGGCGGCGGCGATACGCAACTCGCTATAAAAAGTACGCAACCCGCCGTGGAAGATATTGTGATCGTTTCAGGAACTACCACCCCCATTGTAAAACTGGTTGATACCTATATGCTCGATGCCAAACAACGTACCTGGACGAGCAGGGATATTGAACAGAACCGCCTGGTGTTTGAAGCCAATGCCGGTGTAACCGGTTTGAACTTTCAACGGTTGAAAGAGATCTTTTATCCCAATGAAAGTTATGCGGTCATTGAGCAGGAACTGGGTGCTACCAAAGATGCTTTTTGTATGGCATCATTGGGATCGCTGGTTGCCGATGAAAAAACACCGCTGATAAAAGGTGGCTTTGTTTTTCCCACGCCTGTATCGCACCAGTTGACACGTGGTCATTTTGTTTGGGCTACCATCCTGGATATAGCTTGTTCTATTGCCGAGAATTATAAGATCTTATGCGAAGTGGCCGGTCACCAACCCGATTATGTATGGGCCTGTGGCGGCGGTTTGCAAAGCGTTGCATTGCGCAGTCTGCTGGCAGGTTTGCTGAACAAGAAAGTGCAGGTGCGGCGTGGGTTTGAGCAATCGTCCGTAATTGGCGGCGCGTTGATCTGTAATGAAGCGTTGCAGGCATCAGTGGCGTTTGACGATGCCATTGAAGTGATACATCCGCAGCAACAACAGTATTATGCCGCGATGTATAAGGAGTGGAAGAAGACGAGGATATTTTTTAGAGAAATGAGGAATGAAAAATGAGGAATGAAAAATGAAAAAGTAAAGTTGGCAGGTTAGTAAGTTCATTAGATAAAAGAACTAATAACTCAGAACTAACGAACTAAATAACTTACAAACTTATATGAACAGTCCATATTTCATAGGAATCGATATAGGAACGCAAGGCGCACGAGCGGTATTGATAGATGTAACCGGTGAGGTGCTGGGCAGTGGGGAGCAGGCTTTTCCATTGAGCAATCAATCGCGGGAAGAACAATCGCCGGACCAATGGTGGCAGGATTGTTTGTTGTGTCTGAAACAGGTGATTGCCCAGGCGAAACAACACATCCGGTTGTCTGATGTACTGGCCATTTCAGTGACTTCAACATCAGGGACCATCATCCCGCTTGACAAAAACAATCAACCATTGCACAACGCGATTATGTACAGTGATCCGCGTTCCGCAGAAGAAGCCAGCTATTGCAAAAAAGTAGCGTTGGCCCAAAATAGCAATGGCTACACCGTTTTTAATGCCAGCAGCGGTTTGCCCAAAATGTTATGGTTCATCAACCGGTATCCGGCTAAAGTAGATCAGTTGGGTAAATTTATACATGCCGCCGATTTTATTATTGGAAAATTATGCGGTCGATATGATGTAACAGATTATACCAATGCCCTGAAATCGGGTTACGATGTACGCCAGAAACAATGGCCATCTTATATCTGGCAAAAATTGCCCATTCAACAAAACTGGTTGCAAGCAGTACAACCCTCCGGTACAACTATAGAAAATCTGTTACCTGAATTAGCCACCGAATTGGGTTTACCTGCAACCGTTCAAATTGTTGCGGGTATGACGGATGGTTGTGCAGCGCAAGTTGCGTCCGGTGCGGTACAAATTGGCGACTGGAATACCACCATAGGTACTACGCTTGTCGTAAAAGGCGTAACCACGCAGGAGATCAACGACCCGCATGGCAGGTTATATTGTCATCGTCACCCTGAGGGCTATTGGATGCCCGGTGGCGCCAGCAATACCGGGGCCGACTGGGTAACACGTGATTTTGGTAATAACCTGGATGAGCTGACGGCGCAAGCCGCTCAATTGGTGCCCACGCAACATATGGTATGGCCTTTAAAACAACAGGGTGAACGTTTTCCCTTTATGGCACCACAGGCAACCGGCTTTCATCCGGATGGTTTGACGCCGGCTGAATTGTTTGCCGCCAGTATGGAAGGCGTAGCCTATATTGAACGCTATGCATATGAAGTAATAGAACAACTTTCGGGCGAAAGCGTGACTGCCGTGTTTACCGCAGGTGGCGGCAGTAACAGCGACGTGTGGTTGCAGATCAGAAGTAATGTGCTGCAACTGCCCGTCTACAAAATGAAACATGTAACCGGAGCGGTGGGCGCCGCTATTATTGCAGCTTCACAAACGTATTATACTTCGTTGACCGAAGCCGCCAAAGCATTAACGCAAATTGAAAAAGAAGTGTACCCGCAACCCGCACAGGTAGCCATTTATAAAAACAATTATCAACAATTTATTGATATCCTGGCCAGCAAAGGCTATATCAGCAAAACACAATATGCTTAATATTTATTTGATCAGGCATGGCGAAACTGCCTGGAATGCCGATAATAACCGGTATTGCGGAAGAACAGATATTCCACTCACAGAAAAAGGATTGAAACAGGCCGAAGCGTTGCGCCAGCTATTACAATCCATTCCCTGGGATGGTGTTTTTTCTTCGCCATTACAAAGAGCGTTTACCACTGCACAAATTGCTACCGGTTCCACCGGTACAACCGTTGTAAAAGATGCGCGTCTTATAGAAGCCGATTTTGGTTTGTGGGAACAAAAGACCAAAGAAGAATTCCTTGCTGAAAATGAATCATTGTGGACAAACTGGATGCGTGATCCGGCCAACAACAGGGCAGGAGGGACGGGTGAAACGGGTGCAGCAATCGTACAGCGGGTAGATGATTTCTTTCAATCATTACAAAAGCAATATAGCAGCGGTAACTTTCTGGTAGCAGCCCATAATGGCGTGAACCGGTTGTTCCTGGCGCATAAACTGGGAATGCCTTTGCGTAATTACCGGATGTTCTTTATGGAGAACGCTGCCCCAAGTATGTTCACCCTGGAATCTGATGGCACGTTCGTGCTGCGGCACCTTAACTCGAAATTCTGATCGCTTAGCAAAAAAATATGTACCATGGTCTTTCATCAAAAATTGGTTCAACTTGCGGTGGTTGTTGCTCTCTTTGTTTCGGCACAGGCATACAGTCAGTCGAACAAAATGCATGTATTGACAATCAGCACACCGCAGCAGTTACAACAATATTTTAAATACACCGGTCATGATATTCCTTTGATCAGCGGTCATCGCGGCGGGCCCGATAAGGGATTTCCCGAGAACAGTATTGCCGCCATGGAACATTCGCTGCAAGCTACGCCTGCTACGTTTGAAATTGATCCCCGCTTTACCAAAGACAGCGTTGTAGTGTTGTTGCACGATGATACGCTCGATCGTACCACTACAGGTCATGGTAAACTAAATGATTATACCTGGGCGGAAATAAAGAAGTTGAAGTTAAAAGATGTGGATGGCCACGTTACGCCCTATGGCGTACCTACCCTGGAAGAAGCCATTACCTGGGCCAAAGGGAAAACCGTTTTGATCCTCGATAAAAAAGATGTGCCGTTGGCGACCACGGCGAAACTAATTAAAAAACATCATGCTGAAGCATGGGTCATGATCACGGTACACAATGCCAAAGACGCAAAGTTTTATTATGATGATAATAAGAACGTGATGTTCGAGGCATTTGTAAAAACAAAAAAGGCCATGGAAGAATATGAGCAGGCGGGTATTCCCTGGCAACAGATCATGGCATATGTGGGGCCGCAGGATAAACCCGAGAATAAGGAACTGTTCGATCTGTTGCACCAACGCGGCGTTATGTGTATGATCTCAACTGCGCCGATATATGATAAATTACCTACTGCAGAAGAACGTGCAAAAGCCTATGCGCAGATCATTAAAAGCGGCGCCGATGTGATAGAGGCAGATAGGGCTATTGAAGCGGCGGCGGCGGTGCAGGGGTTAGCGCCGGCTTC
>DASUVL010001190.1:0-5442 GCA_036379015.1 Niastella sp. | reverse complement strand
CCGTAAACCGCTGAACCGCGGCATTACGAAACTCGCTATATACCAGCTCCACTACATCATATTCCTTTAATTCAAAGGCTTTTACGGCAGCCTGGGCGCAAATCTGCACGTTCTCAAACTTCAAACCCAGGAACATGTCTTTATAGGTTTCGCTAACCTTGTATTTATGTTTCTGGAAAAACTCGGTTCCTTTTTTACCAATGCCCCAGATATGCACCATTCCTTTGGCTGCCTGGGCGGCATATTTTTCCTGGATGGTAGACTTAGCCAGTTTTATTACATTGGCATTGTAAGCGCCGCAAAGACCGCGGTCACTGGTAATAACGATAAATAACACTTTCTCAGCAGGCCGTTCAGTAGCCAGGGCTATGCTTGCATCGCCTTCTGAGCTGCTTACTATGTTGCTCAGCACTTCCTGCAGTTTACGTGCATAGGGACGCATTTGAATAATAGCATCCTGGGCCTTTCTTAACTTGGCAGCACTTACCATTTTCATTGCTTTGGTAATTTGCTGCATGTTTTGAGTAGACTTGATCTTATTACGAACTTCTTTTAACTGACCTGCCATATTGCAAAGTTGAAATGTTGATCATTTACCAGGCATTTCGCTCTATAACAATTTAAAAATCAACGAAATAGAGTCAATAAATCTACCTGAAGTTTTAATCGGCTGCAAAGGTAGCGGAAAGCGGCCAAAATTCCACGTGCTGTGTAAAATTCCGTGTTGGGTGTGAGTTGTGGCGTCGCCCCAGTCCGAAGGGCTACCTTCCCTTGCCCCTGAAGGGGCTTCCTACTTATACAAGATCCATCATATATTTCGTTTCGTATATATCCAGGTAACACCACCCCATCATGCAAACCATTTTTATTACAGGCGGAACCGGATACATCGGCTCCCGGTTTATTAAAGCCCTGCTACAAACCGGCGAGTACCGGATAAAGGCGTTGGTTCGAGAAGATTCAGCACACAAGCTCCCGCCCGGTTGTGAGGTCATTATAGGAAATGCCCTTGATGCAGCCACCTACACCAGGGCCGCTACCCACACCGATACCTTTATTCACCTGGTAGGTGTGCCTCACCCATCTCCCTCCAAAACAGAAGCTTTTAAGACCATCGACCTGGTATCGGTTCAACAGGCAGCTGCAGTGATCCGGGAAAACAAACTGCCTCATGTAATATACATGAGCGTAAGCCAGTACCCCAGTCGCATAATGAAAGAATACAGAGAAATACGGGCAGCAGGTGAGGCGTTGTTAAGCACAACAGGCGCGCAATGTTCTTTTATCAGACCCTGGTATGTATTGGGACCGGGGCATTGGTGGCCGTTAATGCTCATGCCCTTCTATGCATTGGCCCGTTTAATACCGGCTGCACGTGAACAAAGCCGGCAGCAAGGACTGGTCACCATCAACCAAATGATCCGTACCCTATACTTTGCCCTTCATCACCCGCCAGAAAATGGTATCCATTTTTATAATGTTCCTGAGATAAAAGCGTTCTAGATATCATGTACCAGGCCGGCTGAAATCAATGATCTGCCGGATCATAAGACATCGTACTTATTTCGAGTAATTAACGCATTTGACAGAAATTTTCAGCATTTTTGTTATAAGATATGGCAAAAAAGAAGAAAGATCAACCCGTTATCCTGATAACGAATGACGATGGCATAACTGCTCCGGGAATTCATAACCTCGTAGAAGCAGTAAAGGATCTCGGAAAGATAATAGTCGTAGCTCCCGATAAACCGCAGTCTGGCATGGGTCATGCCATTACCATTGGTCAACCCCTGCGCCTGAGTTCAGTAACTACTTTTTTTGAAGGAGTGGAAGCATACCAATGTTCCGGCACCCCGGTTGATTGTGTAAAGCTGGCGGTTGATAAAATACTGCGTCGCAAACCCGACCTGTGCCTGAGCGGCATCAATCATGGCGCCAATCACTCCATCAACGTAATTTATTCCGGCACTATGTCGGCCGCTGTAGAAGCAGCTATTGAAAGCATTCCTTCTATAGGCTTTTCATTGCTCGATTACAGCATTGATGCCGACTTTACGGCAGCCCGTCAATACGCCCGTATTCTTGTAGAGCAAATGTTGAAGAAAACGCCGGCGAAACATACAGTATTGAATGTAAACTTCCCCCCTGTTGCACCCGAACTGATAAAAGGCATTCGCATTTGCCGCCAGGCCTATGCGAAATATGAAGAAGACTTTGTTGAACGCAACGACCCCAACGGCCGCAAGTATTACTGGCTTACCGGTGAGTTCGTAAATTTCGACAAAGGAAGAGATACAGATGTTTGGGCACTTAAAAATAACTACGTGAGTGTTGTACCAGTGCAGTTTGACCTTACCAATTATGAACTAAAAGCAAAGCTCGAAAAAACCTGGAAACTGTAATGTTCAAAAAAGACAACCTCCGCTTTGGCATGTTGCTGGGCTTTATAGCCCCCCTGTTAAGCCTTATCGTTTATTATTTTATTAAGTTCTATCCGCTGTTCACTGTAAAAGATTTTATCAACTTTATAGGAGCAAACAAAAGCCAGATCACCGCCATTTCGGTTCCCTGCCTGGTATTGAATATCGCCCTGTTCACCTTTTACATTAATACCCGCCGCGACAAAACCGCCAAAGGTATCTTTGCCATCACGCTTGTATATGCGATAATGGCGTTATTACTGAAATTCATTCTGTAATACAGGAGATCTGCACACAGCAATCGTTCTGCCAACTGGCAGATGAAATGGCGATTATTATACAGGCCAGGATCAATTATACCCACTCACCCATATACACGTAGAAAAAATAGATTTCACATAGACTTTTTCTATGTGCCCGACTGTGTCTATATATAATGAGTATTTTTGATGGGCCGTTTCAATATAATAATTTGTAAATATTTCGAAAGCCCGTCTATTAAAATTAATTGAAATATGAGTTTGCCATTTATAGAGATTATTGAGGCCGCTACACCTGACCCTAATCTTTTGATGTGGAAATATGCAGATGAAGACAAAGAGATCAAGAATGGTGCAAAGCTTACTGTAAGAGAATCTCAGGTTGCTGTATTCTTAAACGAAGGTCAGCTTGCAGATGTTTTTCAACCCGGGCTTCATACCCTGAGCACCGAAAATATTCCGATCTTAAGTCGTTTAAAAGGCTGGAAATATGGCTTCAATAGTCCGTTTAAAGCCGATGTATATTTTGTAAACACACGACAGTTTGTAAACAACAAGTGGGGAACTCCTGCTCCTATTATGATGAGAGATCCGGAGTTTGGTCAGGTCAGGGTTCGTGCCTTTGGCACTTTTGATATTCAAATCAAAGATTTTGCAACGTTCTTTCGCCAATATGCAGGTTCTTACAAAACCTTCAACATTTTTGAATTGCAATACGAGTTGCGGGATTTCATTGCACCAAAATTCGGAGAGGTTTTGGCTCAGCAAAATATGTCAGTTAAAGATGTTGCAGGTAATGTGACAGAATTGGGTAAAAAAGTAGAACCATTCCTGAAACCTTATTTCGCCCAATTTGGCATAGAGTTGGTTTCGTTCACTATTACCAGTGTAACATTACCCGATGAGGTTTCGGCACACTACGACAAAATCACGAATATGAATATGGTAACTGATATGGATAAGTTTACCAAATTCAATACTGCCCAGGCTATTGGTGAAAAAGGAACAGCGATGAATGAAGCTACCACAAATGCTATGGCAATGGGCATGATGATGAACCAGATGCAGCCCGTCAATCAACCGCAGGACGACATTACTTCAAAGCTGCAAAAATTAAAAACACTTTTTGAATCGGGCTTAATAGATGAAGCTGAATATAAATCCAAAAAGGGGGAGTTAATCGATAAACTATAAGATCGTATGGCAGAAAATAACAAGCCCCTCTCACTGTTAGAAAAAATGAAACAAAAAGCAGTGCAGCAAAAATCTTATGGTGGAGAATTCGTGGAGGAATCCGCAAAAATGAATGCGGGAACCTGCCCCAATTGCGGAGCAGGAAGGGCTGAACAGGATGGATTGACGCATTGTGCATACTGTGGATTTGAATTCCTTTCGGTAAAACTTACGGATGGCATAAATATTAAAAAAGAGGATAATTCACAGAATATATAAAACAATGTTCAAGCTTTTTAATAACGGATCTGAAAACAGTCAGGCAGCAGCAGTAAGAAAAGAAATGCAGGAAATCAAAGGACGGTTCTTTGTATTTATTGGCAAACTGG
Source organism: Niastella sp. (assembly GCA_036379015.1). Classification (GTDB taxonomy): domain Bacteria; phylum Bacteroidota; class Bacteroidia; order Chitinophagales; family Chitinophagaceae; genus Niastella. Next base: position 1,200 of record DASUVL010001190.1, on the reverse strand, counting down.
AAGATAAATTAAGAGAATTTACAGCAGCATCAATTCCTGAATTGGCAGCATTAAACAATACTGATACCGACGAATTTAAACGCGGGTATCTTAGATTAAAAGCTGCAGTACTCGGACAACTGGAAAGCATTCAAAAAAAAGCGTTAGCTACAAAAGAAGAAAAGATCACTGACTTTCCTTACCAGGGTGATGATCACGAAATTTCAAAGGCATACCACGAGTTTAGAAATGAGTGCTACGACAGGTATTTTCTGTTGGATAAATTGTACAGTAACTGTTGCCAGGAAATAGAAAATACGCATTCAGAAGACTATGAAGTTAAGTATCAAAAAAATTTGGATGAATACGAAGCTATCAAAGATACATTTCGTTGTTCGCAGTGTGGAAGCCCAATAGCCATTGATAAAATTTATTTCACAACAACTTATATTACCTGTTCTGCCTGTACAACCCGAAATACTTTTGAACCCAGTTCACAAGCCAAAATGCTGGAACATATTGGAAGAAGCCTGGCAGAACAAAGAACTGCTCATTTACGGAAAGAACACGATGAAATTCCCGAAAAGGCTCAGGCACTATATCTGCAAAAACATCACATTGAGCTCAGCCTCATTCACGAAAGGGATAAAAAGATCATTGAACAAAAAACAGCACAGATGCAGGAGTTGGAAAAACAGCAACAAGACCTTGAAAGCAAACGTCCGGTTTTGTACCAAAATTATTTGCGTGCCATGTTTGATGAGTGGAACAAAATAAATCCTGCCCTGGCCGAAGAGCACGAGAAATTTTATACCCGATTATTAAAAGACTATAAACAATATAATTAATAATTCACATTATGAGCAACCCGCTATTAGAGCCTATTCACGGAGTATCATTATATGATTATGCAGCCGTATCTGCAAAAATGGCTACCGGCATTGATGTAAAAGATATTTGTAAAAAATTGGGAATTGAACCGGCAGTATTTGAGGAAGCGTCGGCCTTGTGGGTAACCCGAATGCAGGAAGACAGCACATTTGCAGTAACTATTCTTTTTGGTCAATACTTCGGCGAAGCAGATAAACATCCAAAATTAAGTGGGCTTCAGGCTGAAGTGAGTGAAGAGGGAAAAACCAATCTTGAAAAAATGAGAACCGACCGTTATTTCTATGAAGAATTGAACGGAGCGCGGCTGGCAGCTTATGCCTATGGCTACGA
>DASUVL010001189.1:0-3664 GCA_036379015.1 Niastella sp. | reverse complement strand
AGCTCCTGTTGAGAGCCCAACAAATGAAAACCTGTTTATTTTTTCAGAGATCATTGCACCGGTAGCCGTAAGTGCTGAAATTTGCCTGACAGTATAAGGAATGGCGAAGTCTGTATTGATCCTGTTTTCCGTTGTAGTGGTTACTCCGGTCAGGTTATTTTTCGAAATGATCGTCTTAAACCCAAGGAAGCCCTTTCCCCGATGAATGACAGCATCCTTATAACTATAACTGGTTATATCTTTACCATTTGTTAATCCGTTAGGACTGATAAATTCCGAAAGTGAAAAAACAGGCATCTGCACGTAATGAAAAGGATTATGATTTTCCGGATCGCCCGGCGCAACTGTTCGCTCATAAAAAATATAATCCTCATTATCAGTCAACAGTTTGTACTTAAACTCATAAGTAACATTATGACCATCCGCAACTTTTGTAAGTAACCGTTCCTTCCCCATTGGTTTGAAGGAAATAAAATCGGCATTTGCGTTAACACTTGGCCTGTTCAACAGATCACTTTTTCCGTCTCCATTAAAATCGCCGACCACAAAGCCATGCCCATTTTCAAATGCTAATACGTTAGCATAATCATATTGTTCATACTGAAATGAGTTATTAATATTTCCACTGCTATAATACAATGAAAACTTCGAGGCGGTTGAACTTGCCCGGAATCCATGAAGGATATCACTTTTACCATCGCCATTAAAATCAGAAACTATAAGTTTATCGTCAGCATATGATTGTATGATATTGACAGTTTGGTTAAACGTAAAATTGTTTGAAACAAATCCTTTACCGGTGCTATATATTATTTTCCAGCTGCCACTCCTTACCAGCAGATCCGTTTTGCCATCTCCATTAAAGTCTCCGGGATAAACAAGATTGCTTTTAACAATATTAGGAGTATAATGTAACAGAGATGCACTGAAGGTAGCTGTTGAACCCGAACCGGTTTTCTTTATGGAAAATATATAAGTTCCATTAAGGTTTGAAGCCATAACTTCCTGCTTGCCATCACCATCAAAATCCATAGCAATTATTTTCGCATCAGCAATTGTAGTGGTAATGTCCTCCACTGGGGTATAGGAACCAATACCCAGATTGGAAATTTCCCTGTTCCCTATTCCTGTTGCTGGACAAATTATAAAAGCTCTATATTTATTCTTGCTGGGATCATACACCATGTCCCCATTAGATTTGCCCAGAATGGTGATAATATCACGGTTGCCATCGCCATCAAAATCACCTGCTACTAAAAAGCTGCTGGTTGTTGGTTCAATTATCCGATGATCGGGCCATATTTTCCAGCTATACGTGGCTGATACATATCCGTTGGGGTTTTGGCTTCTGGTGAAATTGAATGTAATATCATTAATAAAGTTTGCCTTGCTTCCAGGTATAGTGTTTACCTGCATCACATCATCAAGTCCATCGCCATCATAATCCGATGTAAGAAAATTCGCAAGCTTACTTTCCTTTCCGTAAACAAAATAGCTTCCCGGAAGGTCCTTTACATATATTACACCGGCGTATTCCGTATTTATATCATAAAGAATATCATATTTTTTATGAAATTTAAGTCCCTGGTCGTAGTCCAGCTCCGCCGCCAGCAGATCTGTTTTTCCATCTCCATTAAAGTCGCCGGCAAAATAATCATATGGCCCGGTCAACGCTTCTGTAATTATACGTTGTGTGCTTGGTTGCTGTTCAGAGTAAAGGAAAATGGTACTGTTCAGGGAGGTGCCATCGCTGCCTGTTTCTACTACTTCTTTCAGTAAAGAATATAAATTGTCGAATCCATAATTAAACTGGTATGTTTTTACCAGGCTGCCCTCATTTTTTACGGTAATGGAACTCAACAAATGTTTTTGGGTAAATGAAGCGCCTGCTACATAGTTGGTAGCAACATCTGAACGCACTTGATAATTGAACTTTATGGAATTATATGGTAACAACCCGGTATTGGCATTACCGGTATAAACGATCTCATCTATCCGGTTGTCTCTGTATCCATTAATATATTTGAACACAACGTAATTACCATTAATATCAACGATCTTATTCAGTTGCCACAGCAACACATTATTACCATTATCAGAAAGAATGCGGGAATCTGTGCTGTTACCGAATTCCATTACGGTTCCATCCTTTTGAATGACCTGAAACCAGTCAGGGTTATTGGAAGAACTGCCATAGGAAATAATTTTCGAGAACGATTCGGCTTCTCCTGCATAAACAGTCCCATTGGCACCGTTGGCGCCAGCAATTGGATTCAGCCTCATACCATTCAATGTAAAGGCATCCTGATCTGTTAAAGAAACAGGGGCCACCACTCCATCGTGGAATATGTCCTTTCCTGCTCGTCCAATAACAGATAAACCGTTAATACTCCAGCCATAGCCAACTACGCCACTGGTAACCTGTGAACTGTATGATACGCTTATTGCAGGCGCCAAACCATTGGTACCAGGTGGGGTAAATACAGGTATATTATATGTTGCTCCGCCTGATCCGTTGGTACCAGCCACGGCATCAATGGTACCCACCGGCTTCAACAAATCGATAGTTTTGGTAAAATTACCGCTGTTGTATAATGGACTGTAGGTAATAGGAGGCTGATTAACCGTAACAGTCACCGTTGTTGGATCACTGACACAAACATCTCCCTCAGTAACGGCCCGCACCTGGTAGGTATAAACATTTTCTGAAAGAACAGGCGTTGTGTAATTATCATACCCATGATACAAAAAGTTACCAATTCCGTCAAACCACTTGTATTCATATACATCGCCATTATTGGCCGATAATGTGGTGGAAGTGCCAGGCGCAGGTGTTGTATTACCAGTGACATCAGGTGCAGTAGTAGTGAAAGATCTAAATTCTATATGATACATAGGAGTGGCACATGCTCCGCCATACCAGGCAAGTACTGTATAAAAAGTATATGGCTCATAATCCGTAATTTCAAAATCGCCTGTGTTACTGGATTGAATATAAGTATAAGCACCACCAGAAGTTTGTTTGTACAGAGCATACTCTACCACCGGAGTAATACTATTCGCTTTAAATTTGCCAACCGTCCCACATACATAAGCATATTCCAGTGTCAAAGAAGGCATTGGGGGAATATAAAAAGTATAAGGAACCCGTGGCGACTCACAATTAGTCCATTGGTCTAAAAAGGACACCCAAACAGTGGCGCCGTCAGTAGCCATAACCTCAGTACTTCTGGAAACATTTCCTGGTACATTTGTATAAACGTCCTGAGACAAAAAAGGTTGCCCACCGGTTTCTTGGTTATACCATTTCAACTTGCCATAGGCAAAGCCATTCTGCCTGATGGGATAAAACTGAGCGGTAAGCGTTACTGTTTGGGGTTGACATAAATAAACCGGACTACCCGTCTGCGTAATATCTATCTGAAAGTCTTCACAATTTACCGGTTGTGGCGGAGGACTAACCTGAACCGTAAAATATTTAGCCTGGCTGACGCAGGTTACGCCGTTAATACCGCTGATATCATTAATATACCATTGTACCGAATACAATGTAGTGGCCGTTAGTGGCGGTGTAGTGAATGAATGACTATCATGACCATCATACAGCAAATTACCGGCAGCATTGTACCACCTGAAATTCGATGCAGCATTAGCAGTAAACGCA
>DASUVL010001188.1:0-3087 GCA_036379015.1 Niastella sp. | reverse complement strand
TCCATGCGGCGGTATGGATCTTGTTGTTGGGCGTTCCCGGCATTATCCTTTGGGACCAGGAATTCTTTGGGCTGTCGGCAACGTTTTACCTGCTTACTACCTTGTATCATATCGGCCTGTTTTATCTGAATGCTTTTTATCTGTATCCCAAATTGCTTAACAGAAAAACCTGGTGGTTGTATATCATTTGCCTGTTGGCCATTATTATCATTTCCGGGATGGCCAAGGTTTTCATTTTACAGCTGGACCCTGATTTTCAATTCACAGCGGTAACCAAGCGCCTGATCTTTTTTCCTTTGGTTCCTTTTTTGTTCGCCAGCATTATTTACCGGTTGGTCTACGATCGCATCCGTTTTGAAAGAATGGAAAAAGAAGCCCGGGCACAGCGCCTGGATGCTGAACTCAAATTGTTGCGTTCACAGGTAAGTCCGCATTTTTTGTTCAATATGTTAACCAATATGGTCTCGCTGGCCAGGTTACAAAGCAACCTGCTGGAACCGTCGCTGATAAGATTATCTGAATTGTTACGGTACATGTTGTACGAAAGCAATGAAGAAAAAATAGCCATCACCAATGAAATAGAACATCTTGAGAATTATGTATCGCTTCAGCAATTGCGTTTTGGAGAAGATGTAAAGATCTCTTTGGATATTCAAAACGACTATCCGGAAGGTATGATAGAACCGATGCTGCTGGTGCCTTTTATTGAAAATGCGTTCAAACACGGAATCGGCATGGTAAGGGACCCGTTTATACAAATAGCCCTTACGGTAAAAGAACAATTGCTCACCTTTACGGTGGTTAATAATTATAACCCGGCTAATCAATCAAAAGACAAACATTCAGGCATTGGGCTGAGCAATGTAAAGAACCGCCTGGAGTTATTATACGCCGACAATTATCAGTTAAAAATATTCAATGAGGATGGTATCTATTCCGTTCATTTAAAATGCAAACTGCTATGATGCGTTGTATTGCTGTGGATGATGAAAAATGGGTATTGGACCTGCTGGTCGATAACATCAGCCGGGTACCCTTTTTGCAATTGGTAGGCCGTTGTAAGAATGCCCTGGAAGCCATCGAGCTATTGCATCATGAAGCGGTAGACCTGATCTTCCTCGACATTCAAATGCCCGGACTGGATGGTATTCAATTCGTGCAATCGCTGCAGCACCCGCCCATGATCATCTTTGTTACAGCGTATAAGCAATATGCCTGGGACGGTTTTGAGCTGGCTGCTGTGGATTACCTGCTGAAACCGGTGTCGTTTGAACGCTTTTTGAAGGCCTGTAACAAGGCGCATGAATTGTTTCGCCTGCAGCAAAAGCCTGCTTCCCCAAAAGAACTGCCCGACAGCTTCTTTGTATATGTAGAATACAACCAGGTGAAGATCTCCATTGCCGATATCGTATATATAGAAGGTATGAAGGATTACGTGAAAATATATGTAACTACTGCTACCAAACCCGTGATCACCAAAATGAGTTTGAAAGCGCTGGAAGATAAATTACTCCCATATCGTTTAGTGCGCATTCATAAATCTTACATCATTACAGCCGATAAAGTAACGGCCGTTAAACGCGATATCATTTGCCTGGGCGCTATTGAATTACCGCTGAGTGACAGTTATCGCGCAGCCGTAGAGGCTGTACTTCCCCTCAATAAATAGTCACGTCTACTCATATTACCTGCTCGTCTACTCTGTCAATAAATGGCTGTAACGCCGGTGTAGCTTTGTGTCAGTAAGTAGAAAATGCTTCACGCTGCACGCTGCAAGCCGAAAGCGAAAAGGCGAAAGCGAAAAGCCAAAGGCGAATAATAATTTCTACAAGCTACCGGTACTTTATTATTCATTTTTAAATTGACATTGTATGTTTCCATTATTCATTGTATTGCGTGTGCTTTTTGTAGCCAGCATGGTTTTTATCATCGGGTATATTTTCGGCAATTTCTCACAGCGAAGGACGCTGGCCATTTTCAGTAAGATAGCAGCGATCCTGATCATCGTGTTATTTTTTGCCACCACCGGTTTAAGTATGCGGTTTGGCGGATGGGGTAGGTATCGCGACTATCGCGGTCATCACCATTATGAAAATTGCGACCGGTTGCCGTCTGATTCAACTGTAAACAGGTAAAAGCGTATAACATGAAACGAAGTTTCCCGCCGGCGGGACTAAAAAACAATAAATATTTTCAGATGAAAGCATCAACCGAAAGAAAAATAATAAGATGGCTGCATATTGTACTGAGCATTCCCATTCTTGGTTATATCTACGGCCCCCTGGCGACCATGCCCCGCCAGGCCATGGTGGTAAAGTGGATCATTTTTCCTTTACTGGTCATATCAGGCTTGTGGTTATGGAAGGGCCATTTGCTGCGGAAGCGGTTGAAGAGGAGTGGGCTAAAGAATTCAGCTTTATTATAAAAAGCTGCGATGAGCTGCACAGTTATCGGCTAAATCTGCACGCTTATTGCCAAAACGGCGCGTTTATCGGAAATTGTATCTCTATTTTCAATTTGATTAAACGCAGAAGAAAAGCTTTTGTACTTTGCGATCGTTTAACCTGAACTATGTTTCGAACCCCTATTAGTGTTTTTTTAGTCCTGACCCTGCTGTGGAGTAATTTGAATGCGCAAAACCCATTTGTATCCAGTACGGCGCCGGCGCTTACCGGATTAAATGCGGGTAAGGTAATGCAAGTTGATTTTGATAATGCCGGTAATGTATATGTGCAGGGAGGTGACAACCAGAACGGACAGATTGCGAAATTTAGTCCTTCGGGTAACCTGCTTTGGACGTTCAATTCATCCATTCCCGCTATCGGCTGGAGATATGGCGATAATTTCGGTGGGTGGGCGGTAGAAAAAACAACCGGGAACGTATATGTAGGGCAGGGGTCTACCGGGTATGGCTGTTCTATCATCCGGTTAAACAGTATGACAGGTGGTTACGACAATTATCATACGCCTAATTTTGCCGATGCTGCCGGGCGAAAAGGGGAGATATGGAAAATGCGTTGGAGTTGCAATGGCGGATCTCCTCAACTCCTGATCGCGGGAGGGAGTGGGGGCGTTGGCGATTTCAAT
>DASUVL010001187.1:0-2938 GCA_036379015.1 Niastella sp. | reverse complement strand
AAAATAGGCTACTGCATTTTGTTGCTGATTGGTAGCTCCTATCAGCGAAGCTTTTACCTGGCTTACCTGTGCCTTTGCCCGCAGCACCGTTTCTTTGGTAGCCATGGTATTTTGGAAAAGCTTTTCGCTAACGCGCAGATTTTCACTGGCAAGCGCCAACGCATTATTATAAATTTCTACGGCTTTACCGGCCTGCAGGTATTGGTAATAAGCTTCTTTAATATGCTGCACCAGCTCTCGTTTGTAAATATCAATGTCAGCTTTTTGGGTGTGGATCAATTCCTGTTTTATAGCCTTGTTATAATAGATATCGGTATTCACCAGCGGTAACGATACTTCCACCCGCGTGTCGTGAAAGTCGTTTGGCAGAAATGATATGGTTTGATTGCTTATCTGTGGAAATTTATTCTGACCGGTTAACTGGTTAAGGGTTGAATAAACACCATTGAGCATGTCACCGACAGGTAGATCCTGGGTACGGCCACCCGAAGCGAGGGTATATTGCGAATTCAAACTGGCCTGCGGATAGAATAATGCCTTCGCCCGTGTCAGGTCAAGCTCGGCTTTTTGCAGATCGAATGATTTCTGATGTAAGGCCAGGTTGCCCTCCAGGCCTTTCTTTATATAGTGCTCTATAGTGGTTTGTGCAGTGGCCGGGTAGGCAACAAGGGTCCCTGCAAGAAGCAATAAGCTACCTGTCAGACTTAGATTCATAAGTCGATAATTTTATTTTATAATGTAAATATTATTAACAGTGTTAAGTATGCATGCAAAAAAAAACCGTTAAGTTTTATTGCCAGAAGCATCCAGCACATTTAACAGCCAGGTCAATCCTTTATTCATCATTGGGGCTATCTGCTCTTCTGAAACGAGTTTATTGAACCGGTTACGAATTGCTAATGAAACCATTCCATGTACCATGCCCCAGATGGCCATGGCTATTGCATCAACATCTCCCTTTTCGATCAGATTCTTATCCATGCATTCTTGCAGGGTTTCTTTCAAACGCCCCAGTGCCTGGTCGCCGCTTTTCCATTCGCAGTTATCTACAGACAGCAGCGCTTCCATTGGCGCCTGTAAAATGAACATCAGGTCATAAAATGCCGGGTTTTCCAACCCGAATTTCATGTAGTATTCACCCAATTTGTGCAGACGAACGAGCGGATTTTTAATTGTCCACAGGTCGGCCGTATAGGCGCCCATTTTTTGAAATCCTATTTCGTGCAGATTGAACAGGATTTCGTTCTTGTCTTTAAAATACAGGTAAACCGTGGTAGGACTATACACAATCAGATCGGCAATTTTACGGATGGAAACATTTTCATAGCCCTGTTCCACAAATAGTTTCATGGAAGCGTCAAGGATCGCTTTTCTGATCTCCAGCTTTTGTTTCTCTTTTCTTTCCGATATACCCATATTAAATAGTTAACAGTACAAATATACTTAACACTGTTAAGTTTCCAAACAAACTATCTTCTTTTTTCAAATATTCTTTTCCCTAATTCATTTTTCCATAGTATATGGCTACCAGATGGTACCTTTTTGGGTATTTGCATACTTCATTATAAATCCATTAAAAAACCATAATATCTCCATTCATCTTCCATTATATAATGGAGAAAGAATGGTTTAAGAAAGATACCAATAAGACAGGATGGTAATAAGAAAAGAGGCCACGCGATGGGACCGGTGGCAGCACCTTATTGGAATGGGGAGGATGGCAAATAAGGAAGGTGGCCACAGCATTGGACCTGGTGGGGGAACAACTGAACAGACAGAGTCCCCTGGCGATGTACCCACCCCCCCTAGTGAGCCAGCTTTCGTTCAGGTTGCAGTAACGTTGAATGAGCAATAACTATCAGAAGATCAAAACATTAACGTACGTATTATAGCATTAGCATATTATCATCCCGCTTGAGCGGGACAAATCAGCACGACTTGTCCCGACTTAGTCGGGATTAACTTATTTTTGCTGATCACCATGGATAAATTCATCGTTTCAGCCCGGAAATATCGTCCGCAAGCCTTTGATACGGTTGTGGGACAAGCCCATATTACTACTACACTCCAGAATGCCATCAAAAACCGCCAATTGGCACATGCCTTTTTGTTTTGCGGTCCGCGTGGAGTGGGTAAAACAACCTGTGCCCGTATTCTGGCTAAAACCATCAATTGCGAAAATCCTACGCCGGAAGGGGAAGCGTGTAATGCCTGTCAATCCTGCGTAGCTTTTAATGATGGTATTTCGTTGAACGTTCATGAGCTGGATGCGGCCAGCAACAACTCGGTTGATGATATCCGCTCCCTTGTTGAGCAGGTTCGCTTCGCTCCCCAGGCCGGAAAATATAAAGTGTATGTTATTGACGAGGTGCACATGCTTAGCTCCTCGGCGTTTAATGCCTTTTTGAAAACGCTGGAAGAACCCCCGTCCTACGCCATATTTATATTGGCCACTACCGAAAAACATAAAATTCTACCTACCATCCTCAGTCGTTGCCAGATCTTTGATTTCAAACGCATCACCGGCAACGATACGGTAGAACACCTGCAACATATTTGCAATAAAGAAGAGATCAATGCCGAGAAAGCGGCCTTACAGGTAATCGCGCGTAAGAGTGAAGGCTGTATGCGCGATGCACTCAGTATTCTCGATAAAATAGTAAGCTTTACCAGCGGCACGGTTACATACCAGAATACGCTGGAACATTTGAACATCCTGGATGCTGATTACTATTTTAAAATGATAGACTGCATGCAGCAGCAGGACCTGGCCGGCGCCATGTTATTGTATGATGATATCGATCGGAAGGGGTTTGAAGGCGACCTGGTGTTAAATGGTTTTGCAGAGTTCATTCGTAACCTGCTGGTATGTAAAGATGAAAGAGTAGCCGGTTTGTTAGAAGTGGTAGAAAGCTTTAAAGACAAATACATTTCTACC
>DASUVL010001186.1:0-2458 GCA_036379015.1 Niastella sp. | reverse complement strand
CGGACACGGCATACCTGATCAGGTGGAACATGCCCTATGCAGGCCCAACTGAGGTTGTAGGAAATTATACGATAAAGAATGTAACACAGTTGCCCCGGTGCACGCTTTCGAAATTATACCCTGCTACAATGGCAATTTGCTAAACAATGCCTGATCTATTAACCATCAATGCGCCCCGACATTAAAAACTGATTGGAATTTAAGTGATTGCAAATGGATTACAGCAGGCAGAAGGGTGTAAATAAAAAACCACGGGCGGCATAAAATGGGGTTGTCCCGGAATTGTCCCAAAAGGCTTTTGGGATTTGCGTTAAAGTTCTGATACTTAACAGTAAATTTGATAAAAGATTCAGTAACTGCACATGACTGAGAAGAACCAATTGTATAGAAAGAAGATCATCAAGCATCTTTATTTTTCTAATATGCTTTCCTGCGCCGACCTGAGCGACAAGATCAATAAAAGTTTACCTGTTACTACAAAAATACTGGGTAAACTAATTGAAGAAGGCTGGGTGACAGAAACAGGTTTTGCTGCGTCAACCGGCGGCAGACGTGCTGTAATGTATTCGCTGAAGTCCGATGTTTTGTATGTGGTATCAGTGGCCATGGACCAGTTGATCACCCGTATTGCCATTTTGAACATGCAAAACAACCAGGTAACCGACACAGCATTTTTTGATCTCCCATTGCCTAAAAATCCACAGGCACTTTCGATGCTTACGCAAAAGATCGATGAAGTAATAAGCCAGTCGGGCATTTCAAAAAATAACATCGCCGGCGTGGGCATCGGTATGCCGGGATTTGTTGATACCATAAATGGATTAAACTATACTTTTCTTGAGCCGGAACAAGGCACGCTTACGCAGTATATTTCATCAAAGATCAAACTGCCGGTATTTATTGACAACGACTCCAGGTTGATTGCACTGGCCGAACTCATGTTTGGCTCAGCCCGTGGCAAAAAAAATGCTATGGTAATAAATGTAGGCTGGGGTGTGGGGTTAGGCATGATATTGAATGGCGAACTATTCCGGGGACACAACGGATTTGCCGGTGAATTCAGCCATATTCCGCTTTTTTTAAATAACAAATTATGCAGTTGCGGTAAAAGTGGTTGTCTTGAAACAGAAACCTCCCTGCTGGTGGTTATAGAAAAAGCCAACAAAGGGTTGAAAGAAGGAAAAATATCGCTGTTGAAAGAATTGTCGGTAGAACATGCTGAACAGGCATTCCAGGATATTATTAAGGCCGCCGGTAAGGGCGATAAGTTTGCTGTGGAAATATTATCCGAATCGGGTTATAATATTGGAAGAGGGGTGGCTATCTTAATTCATTTGCTCAATCCTGAGTTGGTTATATTAAGCGGACGCGGTTCATCGGCGGGGAAAATATGGCAGGCGCCCATTCAACAGGCATTAAATGAACATTGCATTCCGCGGCTGGCATTAAATACCGAAATACAAATTTCTTCCCTTGGGTACCAGGCTGAAATAACAGGCGCCGCCGCCCTGGTCATGGAGAATTTTGAAAAAGGTGACTGGAAAAAGGACCAAGCACAACCGGAAGCGTTATCGAAGAAATAATAAGTATCAGATAGAAACAGAGAAAGAAACTGATAACAACTGCGTGTAGGTGCTATTTATTCAGGAATAGCAGAATGAAGCCAAATGTGGCTATTACCTGACCGATCCAGAAAATAAACATCCATTTTATTACTTCAGCTTTGCAACTTTCTATTTTTGCATTGGTAGTCCCAATTTCTCTGGCCAGGTCTTCTTTCGTTGCAAGTATTGACGCCTTCGTATCCACTTCACATTTTATTTTTTCTTCTATGAAGGTAGTCAAATTTCCGGCGGTTTCCTTACCCAGTTTAACAGAAACAAGCTCATATAACTTAGTAATTGTAATAGTAGACATAAAGTATTAATGGACCATAAATATATCCATTAATACTAATATAATTAGTTTTTTATCTGTCTTAATTTATTGATATTGATCAAGTTATTTATTAAGCCCCAACAATCTCCTCGGCATGCTGCTTATTCTTAGGCCGCAAAAAGATCTTGCTGATCACTCCCTTTTCGTTTATAACAAAAGTGGTTCTGTGAACCCCCATATATTTATTACCAAACATTTGTTTTTCGCCCCATACCCCATATTTATTAATAATAGTATGATCGGGATCGGCCAGTAACGTAAAAGGCAGGTTGAATTTCGTTTCGAATTTCTTGTGGCTTTTTTCATCATTCGGACTAACCCCAATCACTTCAAAGCCGTTCTTCTTTAATAAAGCATAGTTATCGCGCAAATTACAGGCTTGAACCGTACAGGTGGGCGTATCATCTTCCGGATAAAAATATAACACTACCTTTTTCCCTTTGAGTTCGCTCAACGATACCTTCTTACCGTTCTGGTCTTTTCCCTGAAATGCCGGCGCTTTATCGCCTTCTTGTAATGT
>DASUVL010001185.1:0-4709 GCA_036379015.1 Niastella sp. | reverse complement strand
CAGGAGAGCAGATCGGGAGCGGTAATTTCATTTACCACCAATCCGTCATTCTCAAGTGCTTCCTGACGCATTTGCACGTATTGTGCGGTATTCATCATGGAGGTATAACGGGTAATTTTGCTATAGCCAGTATAAATATTAGCCGTAAAAGTTGCAACACCCGGTTTGCCTTTTTTGGTAGTAATGAGTATGACCCCGTTGGAGCCCCGGCTGCCATAAATAGCAGTAGCATCGGCATCTTTCAGCACTTCTATGTGATCAATATCACCAATATTAATAAGCGAAAAAGGACTTCTTCCCGATTCTCCCAATGCCGAACCGGAGGTAACGCCAAGCAGCGGATTGTTATTAGGTGCATACGGAACACCGTCGATAATAAACAGGGGATCATTAGGGGGTAACTTACCAGGCGCAATACCAATGGAACTTTGTCCGCGTAACTGAATCTTATACGAAGAGCCTGGTAACCCGTTGCCTTGTGTAACCAGCAAACCCGGCACACGGCCCTGCAAGGTGGCTAACGGGTTAGATACCGGTTGTCGTGCAATATCAACCTGGTTCAATTTGTGAATAGACCCTGTGTTATAGCGTTTGGAGGTTTTACCATAACCGGTGAAAACCGTTTCATCAAGGTCTTTTACCTGGGGCTTTAGCTTAATAGTTACAAATGACCGGTCTTTGATCAGTCTCTCAACCGGTTCATAACCTACGCAGGTAAACGTTATAACCGTGTTTGGCTTAACGGTAATACTAAAATGTCCATCGCCTTTTGAAAGGGTGCCTGACAATGAGTTTTTTTCCTGAATCGTTGCTCTTACTAACGGCTCACCGGCTTCATTGGTTACAAAGCCATCTATGGTAAATAGCTCAGGTTTGTGTAATGGAGTAGCTGTAGAATCGAGCCGCACAGTAATAATATTACCTACGATCAGGTAATCTAAACCAAGGCCTTTCAAAGCCTGTTTCATCACATCATCAATGGTCCCATCTTTTATATGTACGGTAACACGGTTGGCATTTTGCAGATATTCGGCCCTACAGACGAAAGCATATTTATACCGCTCCATCTGCTTCATTACTTTCTTAAGTGGAACATTATCCACTGATATAGTAATTTTTTGAGATTGCGCATATACGGGAAGACACGCCACTAAACAGATCAATAACAAGATTCGAATCATGTCTTAGTCTTTGTGAAAAGCGTTTACACTAATTGAAAAATTCTTTACCCGGCCCCTGCCGGATTTATATACCTTTTAACCGCAACCGATCATTAAAATCCTTAATGCTTTTTTACAAAAATTGATAGCAAATCACACTTTATCTATTGGGAAACAAAAATTTTACGATCATCTATTTCAAAATGCACCCCGCCTGCTAATTCAAGCGCCTCTAAGATCTGCTCAATAGCTGTTTGCCGGGTTACAGATAAGGTATAATGCCCATTAACAGGTTTTTTAAACACTACTTCAAAATCATACTGGCGGGCAAGCTGCTGCATAATCAGTTTTATATCCGCGTCATTAAAAATAATAAGATCTTTGTGCCAGGCCAATACTTCCTGAATATCAGCATACTTTATTACTTCAAGTTGTCCGTTACCGTTAATCTGTGCCTGCTGACCGGGTGTTAAAATAGCCGTCTGTAATTCGGATGGCAGATCAGCATCCGATGATAGCCGTTCTTTGTCGTTACCAATAACAGTTTCCAATGTACGAAATTGATTACTGACCTTGACCTTTCCCTGTAGCAATGTTGTTTTTATAACGGGTTCATCGCCATAGGCATTTACATCAAAATGAGTTCCCGTTACTTCAATAACGGCGCCGGCGCCCTTACCACCTGCCAGGGGATTTATATATACGATAAAAGGGGTTTTACCGCCGCCCGTTCCCAATGTTACCGGAGCCGGGTTCACTTCAAAATATACTTCTCCTGTAATATATACGATCCGTTCCTTACCGATAAACGCCGTTGGGTACGTGATGCTTGAAGATGCATTCAACCAGGCTTTGCTACCATCGGGTAATTCCAGGGCAAACTTTTTTGCCCGCGGCGTAGTGATCGTGTTATGTTCCAGTTCAGGATGTGCGTTCCCGTTCGACCACTCATACCGCACCATATCGCCCCGTTTATAGACAACTGATCTGTATTGCAAGGCAATATGCCCGTTTACATTGCTATCAAGATGCACTATGCTTCCGTCTGCCAGTTTCAGTTGTACCCCCTGTTTGCCGGGCGCCTTACTATTCAAACCTTCCTGATTATCAATAGCTGCCATTTTTTTATTATGGTTCCTGGTCAGGATTGAATACACGGCCAAACCCGTTAACACCAAGCCTGTTACAATAGCCGCATACTTTAGGGCTGTTATAAAACGCAGCTTTTGTTGAGCGGGGAACATATACTTGATCGTTCCCCCTTCTTCGTTTATAGCTTCGCTATATAGGGCGCCTGTGACTTCTCCGGCTTCATTCAACCGGTTAAACAGCAATTGGTTTTCTTCACAAAGATTACACCATGCTTCCAACTCTTCTTTTTCCCGTTCATTTAAGGTATTACTACGGTACCTGACAATAAGATTGGCAATATGTTTATTTGTAGCCACAGCGACAGGGGTTTGATACACAAATATGTTAACCGTTAGATATAACCCTTTGCCATACGTCTAGTTACACCACGCCTTTATTCATCCATTGGTAAAGTCGGGAAATAATCTCAGTCATGTTTGTGCTGCCAGGTCAGTAAACAGTGCCACCTTTCAGAAATAAAATAGAAGTTTAACCAGTGGTATTAAAAGCCATATTGCCGAAGTAAACATATGTACGGTAAAGTAATGACTTGAAATACTTTTATACTTTCAGGACAAGGTTGATTGCTTTCGATCTGATGGGATATGGAACATTGGGCAATCTCTGGTTTCGTAATTTGGTTGGGGCCTGTACGGGGAACATGGTGTACAGGCTTATACGAAAGTAGCAAATATATTCATGAATAATAAAAAAAATCGGCTGCATCACGTTTTCCTTAATTTGCGAAAAATTCGTACATGGCTACAGATATCAAATGCCCCGGCTGCGGACACAAGTTTGCCATTGAAGATGCTGTTTCTGAAGATATTAAGAAAGAATTGAGAGAGAAGATGCAAATCTTCTTAAAACAAAAAGAAGATGATTTTGCAAAGCGTGAAAAAGAACTAATACAACAGGCCCAAAATAAAGACGCAGAGTTTGCCAAAAAATTGAAGGAAGAAACCACCCGGCTTCAACAATCTATTGAAGAGAACACACGAAAAACCATTGCGGCCGATTTCGAAACTAAAGTGCAGTTGCTGCAGCAAACCAATAAAGACCAGGAAAACAGACTGGTGCAAGCCCGTCAGAAAGAGCTGGAATTCCTGCAAAAAGAACAGGCCCTCAAAAATAGAGAGGCTGAGCTTGAGCTATCTGTGCAACGTAAATTACAGGAAGAGCGGTCGAAGTTGTCGGAAGAATTACGCAAACTGGAAGAACAAAAATCGGCTGCCCGGGAAACCGAATACCAAATGCGGTTACGCGAACTGGAAAAACAGCTCGACGATCAGAAAAAACTGGCTGAAGAAATGCGACGCAAGGCCGAACAGGGCTCCATGCAATTACAGGGTGAAGTACAGGAGCTTATCCTGGAAGAAATGCTGAAGTCCGCCTTCCCCTTTGATCTCGTTTGTGAGGTAGGGAAAGGTGTACGGGGCGCTGACTGTATCCTGATCGTTCGTAACAACCTCGGGCAGGAATGCGGTAAAATTATTTTTGAAAGCAAGCGCACAAAACATTTTGATAAGAACTGGATCGAAAAACTAAAAGCCGATATGCGGAGCACTGCAGCCGATATTGGCGTTATCGTAACGCAGGCACTACCCGAACAGGTTGCCACGTTTGGCCAGCTGGATGGTATCTGGATCTGTACTTTCAGCGATGTATCGTCGCTGGTACATGTACTGCGGGATGGTATTTTAAAAATATTTCTGGCGGCAAAAACGCAGGAAAACAAGGGCGATAAAATGCATATGTTATATGCCTATTTAACCAGCAATGAATTCAGCGAACAATGGAAAGCCATCAGGGAAGGCTTTCAGGCTATGAATCAGTCCATTCAGAAAGAACGGGAAGCCATGGAAAAACTGTGGAAGATGCGGCAAAAGCAACTTGAGAAGGTGTTACTCAACGCGGCCCATATCAAGGGTTCTATTGAGGGTATTGCCGGCAGTGAGAACATTCAACTGGATCTTATCGATGATGTTGATTCGCTGTTGGTGGATGAGTAAAAAGTCACCGAGGCTTGCCGCTATATTCCATTAGCACATTATCACATTAGCATATTATCACATTGAACTACCCGCCCGTCATAACCCAGGCCAGTGCCAGCTGATCGAATATTCTGGCTTCTACCGTTAAGGGTACAGGCTCCTGTTTCATAAACACAAAGGGCATTACAATGGTTTCATCTGCCTTGAAAGTGATGGAGCCGGATAACTGCATATGCTGCCTGAAATCGAGTTCACCATGGCCGTACCATTTATAAATGGCTTCTTTGGCGCTCCAAAGCACGGTGGTTAGTTCCAGGTGCATTTTTGGTAATTGGATCCAGTCGTTCAGGAATGCTTTTTCATTGTGATGCAGGAATTTATGCGAAATAGCAATGATACGGGGAGAAACCAGTTCAATATCTAC
>DASUVL010001184.1:0-2213 GCA_036379015.1 Niastella sp. | reverse complement strand
AAGCCAGTTGTATTAAAATAACGATAGCTGCAATGGCAATAAAAGCAATATAAGTACGAGGCCGTTTGAATATTTTAAAAAGCTCAATTTGTAAAAGCGTCCACATGCCGGTTTTCGGTTGTTAATGACAGAAAATAAGATTCCAGTGAATTCTGCGGTTGCAGGGCCATAATGTTGGCGCCCGCCTTTACCAGGTCGGCAGTTAATTCGGGCACTTGCGGTTTATTCATTTGCAAAAGAATAATATTATTATGCCGCTCCTTCAGGCAGGTGCTCCATTTGCTGCTTTGCAACCAGGTCATTACCTCTTGCGGATTGGTTACTTCAATATGCACCATGGTATGTGCGGGATCTACCAATTCAGCAACAGTGCCTTCCATTATTTTTTTGCCTTTATCAATGATGAGCATGCGGTTGGCTATCAATTCAATTTCATGCAACAAGTGCGATGATACCACTATGGTTTTACCCTGATGCCGGCTCAGGTGTAAAATAAGATTACGAATATCTGCTATACCCTGGGGATCTAATCCGTTGGTTGGTTCATCCAGAATGATCAGCTGGGGATCGTGAATCAACGCAATGGCGATTCCCAAACGCTGTTTCATTCCCTGCGAAAACGTACGCACTTTGCTGTGCGCCCGCTCAGTGAGCCCTACCTGTTCCAACTGATCCTTTAATTTTTTTTCTTTGACCGAAACACCGCTCATTCTCGCAAACAGGGAAAGATTTTCATAAGCCGTGAGGTATTTGTACAGATCGGGCTTTTCAATAACAGCCCCTATTTGCTGTAACACAGCTTTACGATGAGCATATAAGTTTTTACCAAATAGTTCAATAGTCCCTGACGTTGGTTCAATAAGGGTAAGCAACATGCGAATGGTCGTAGATTTACCAGCCCCGTTTTGTCCCAGGAAACCATAAATATCTCCCGTGTTTACAGTGAATGAAATATCATTTACTGCCTTCACCTCCCGATATTGTTTACTTAAATTATTAACCTTTATGATTGCAGACATACATTATTAAAATGTACAAATTACAACCGGAAAAGTTTCGGGCCTGAAAAATATACTTTCTGGCAGCTATTATTAATACCGATTTAACCAAAATATATTTTTATGAGCGCCTACTTGCAAAAGACAAATCCGTTAGTTACATTTGTAAGGTTCCTCTACATCCTCTGATATTTCCGTAGCCCGCAGGATCCATTTTTATTCCTGCAAAAAATTCCAAATACCTACATAAGCCGCTGACTATTTGAAAGATAGCAGAACCCAGATAAAAAAAGTCTCCGGTTTAAGTTACTTCCAGGAACTGTTTTTATAGTATAAATACTCCAATACCTACGCAATCTCCAAAATTCGTAATACCCTCCCCGTGATCGTTTGTATCCTTTAAAGAATGCATTTGCCTTTGAATGTCCCTGGTGGGTCATTTCCTCCATCATCGGAGTATTTATTTATTTAACGCTGAAACTTTCAATAATGAAGCGCATTTTTTGCTTACTGATTGTAGCCGGTCTCCTGGTTACCGGAACTAAAGCCCAGGTTACTGAAAACTTCAACCCAAGAAATGGAGTTGCTCTCACGCAACTGAAAGGATACTTACAAAATCATTGCTGGGCATTATCTGATTTAGATATCACCCGCTTCAATGACGAGAGCGATGGCTGGCTCGTTCCTGAAGGCGCGATAACTGCCACACAGCGCACCGGCATTTATACCCCTGCGCTGGATGTAGCTGATCAAATCAATATTTCCTTTAACTGGCAGTTCAATCAGGCCTTTGAAAAAGGAACCCGCCGGTGGGTAAAAGTATATTTAACAGATCCCAGCAACATAAATGTAATCCAGCTGGATAGTTTTGAATGTACATCTGTTGCAGCCCAGACATACTATAACTACAACAGAACTTTCCTTCATTTACAACCGGGCATATATAAAGTGTACCTGAACTACCAGGGAACAGGCGGCACGGCACGCATTGCCATTGATCAGTTGATTGTTTCTGCGGCCTTGCATTATGCAGAAGGCTGCAACACTTCACCAATAGCAGAAAATGATAATATAATTGGACTGCCCAATCACACGGCCACCGGTCAGGTTACTGCCAACGACCGTGATGCAGACCAGGACCGTTTCAATGCCTACCTGATCAATAATTCTAAGGATGGTAAAGTAGTCTTACACGGCGATGGTAGCTTTACTTTT
>DASUVL010001183.1:0-15199 GCA_036379015.1 Niastella sp. | reverse complement strand
AGATGAGTCGGTTGTTTTTAAATATGTGGAATACCAGTCCATTGAATTTAATGATAACCGCGTGTCAGGCTCAGATCCTATGGTCGGCAACCTGACAGCTATACTGGCCTATTATGTATATGTAATAATTGGGCTTGATTTCGATTCTTTCTCTTTGCGTGGCGGCGATCCCTGGTTTCAGAAGGCTATGAATATTGTAAACAATGCGCCTGAAGGAAGGGATATTTCTGGCTGGAAGGCTTTTGATGGCTTGCGTAACCGGTACTGGCTTACGGAAAACCTCACCAACAACCGCTATAACCTGATGCATGATGCTATATATAGCTTTTACCGCCTGGGAATGGATTATATGTACGAAAGTGATACCGAAGCCCGTAGCGCTATACTCAACTCTTTGAGCCTGATCAATACCATGAATAACGATATCCCCAATACCATGATCGTTGCGTTCTTTTTCCAGGGAAAATCTTCCGAGCTAATACGGATATTTAAAAAAGGTACACCCGAAGAGAAGCAAAAAGCAAGAGAAATATTACAAAAGATAGATATCTCCAATTCCAATACGTATAAACAGGAATTAAAATGAACCGGCTATTACTGGTATGTTTGAGCGCTTTCGTGTGGTGTTTGATAAGTTGTACAGATAAAGATAAGATCCCCGCTGGTGTATTGCCTAAGGACAAAATGCAAAAAGTGTTATGGGATGTGATACAGGCCGAACGGTTCAGGGAAACTTTTATCAAGGATTCTTCCAAAGATCTGAAAGCCGAAACATTTAAATTATACGCACAGGTATTTGAAATACACAAGGTCACAAAGGATGAGTTTGTAAAGAGCTATAAATTCTACATGAGCCGCCCCGATATTGCTCGGGACATGTTCGATTCCCTGGCTACCCAGGCTAACCGGCGCCGGGAAGAAATGTACAAACCCAAACCGCTTGATACTGCCCAGGCAAAACTTGATTCAGCCAAACTGAAACTTGATTCAACCAAATTGAAACTTGATTCAGCCAAGTTGAAAACGGATTCATCAAAAGTGAAAAAAAAGCCAGTCGTACCACCTCCAATGGATTCGTCAAAGATAGTATTGCCCCAACCTGCTGTCCTTCCACCTGGTTTTCCCAAAAAACGTTTAAAACGGTTGCCGCTTAGAAACGGTAAGCATGACAGCCTTCTGAAGCTAAAGTTGAAGCAGTAAATAATCCATTTTGTTTAATTAAAGCATTCCTGACAATTGCAGGTACAATCGTATGCCTGCGGGCTATATAGAGCTACCCCAGTGCCTGTTTTCTGCAATACCCAGGCTTACCTAAAAGCGTACTTTGCTACCTATCTGCGCTATTAGGTAGTGCAAGTATTGATTTGGTATTGCCCAGGGGTCGTCTTACGGTTTAAAAAATTATTCTAAATCCGGATAACCGTTTTGGCAGGTTGAAGGGTAGTTCCTTATTTTTATCAATAAATTGCTTGCTATGCAAAAAGTTGTTGCCAATGCTGATGAAGCTATCGTCGACATGCCCGATAACGCTACTATTATGTTGGGTGGCTTTGGTTTATGTGGCATACCAGAAAATTGTATTACTGCTCTTGTACGCAAAGGCGTTAAAAATCTCACCTGTATCTCCAATAATGCCGGGGTAGATGATTTCGGATTGGGCTTGCTGTTGAAAACCCGCCAGATAAAAAAAATGATAAGCTCCTATGTGGGTGAAAATGCTGAATTTGAAAGGCAGTTGCTAAGTGGTGAACTGGAAGTTGACCTTATACCACAGGGCACTTTGGCTACACGTATTCAGATGGCTGGCATGGGCATTCCCGCTTTTTATACGCCAGCTGGTTACGGTACTGAAATAGCAATTGGTAAAGAAGTGCGTGAGTTCAATAATAAAATGTACCTGATGGAACATGCGCTGTATGCCGATTTTGCTATTGTGAAAGCCTGGAAGGGAGATCGCTATGGCAACCTGGTTTTTCGTAAAACAACGCGCAATTTTTCCACCTCTATTGCCAAAGCAGGCACTATTACCATTGCAGAAGTAGAACAACTTGTTGAGCCCGGTGACCTGGATCCGGATCACATTCATGTAGCGGGCATTTATGTACATCGCATTTTTCAGGGCACTGCTTATGAAAAACGCATTGAACGAAAAACGGTGCAGATAGCAGGGAAGTGAGGAATTAGGAATGAAGAATGAGGAATGAAAATGGAAATTCCTAGGCGCGGAGTAACAACAAACTATAAACTACAAACCACAAACAAACCATGGCTTTAGATAAATACGGCATCGCAAAACGGATAGCGCAGGAGTTACGGGATGGTATGTACGTAAACCTGGGTATTGGCATTCCCACCCTGGTAGCTAACTATATTCCAGGTGGAATGAGCATTATGCTGCAATCTGAGAACGGGATACTGGGTATGGGACCCTATCCGGTTGAATCAGCCATAGACGCCGACCTCATCAATGCCGGTAAAGAAACGGTAACGGTAATACCTGGCGGTGCTTTCTTTGACAGTGCAGAAAGTTTTGGAATGATCAGGGCGGGTAAGGTAGACCTGACTGTATTGGGCGCCATGGAAGTATCGGAAAACGGTGATATTGCCAATTGGAAGATACCCGGTAAAATGGTAAAAGGAATGGGAGGCGCCATGGACCTGGTGGCCAGCGCTAAAAATATTATAGTGGCTATGATGCACACCAATCCCAAGGGAGAATCAAAAGTATTACCGGCTTGCACCTTACCGCTAACCGGGGTTAAATGTGTAAAACGTATTGTATCTGATATCGCGGTGCTGGATGTATTGCCACAGGGAGGTTTTAAATTAATTGAACGGGCGCCGGGTGTAACGGTAGAAGAAATTCGCAATAAAACATTGGGCAAGTTGCTGATAGAAGGAGAGGTGCCGGAAATGCAAATTTGATAAGGCTTGCACGTCCGGATCCGCCAGCCCTCCCGACATGTCAGGAGCGGGGGAGAAGGCAGGTGCTAATTGAAAATGCAGCACTTTAATTGCTTGGGAACCCAGTCTTACGGGAGCCCGTAACAAAAGGTATCTTACAGCCTGTCGCGTACCGGTCGATCTCCTTTTCCTGCAACACCGGCGGCCACCGCAAAAATGATCATTCGTAGCATATTGGCAACCGTTATAATAAGGTCTTTTTCCTGTTGAATTTGTTGAGACAGGTTAGATTGATTTCCTGCAATCGCTTCCATAAAGATCACCATTCCAAAATAGCATAACAGGCCTCCCGCTATCCAGAAGGCGGGTTCGTATATTAATACAATGTGCCGGTTGTTGATCAGTTGGAACATTAGAATAAACGCGAGCAGGGTAAGAATGGCAGCCTCTACAATGATCATTATTCGTGGAAAAGCCATGATGCCTTTGAGGGAATAAATAGTAATAACTACAGAAAGGAATGATACCAGGAACATATTCATAATATCTTTTCCCTGGCTGGAGGTCATCATTAGTTTGAACAGGTAAAATGCCAGGGTAAATTCAGCCAGTTTGAAACCAGTTTGCAGAACGGGAGCATCGGTTTGTATGAAATAGAGGGTGAGGTATTGCAAGATCACTAAAAGACAAAGAATTCTCAGGACGTTAAGTATAGCTGTAATGGCTACTTTACGTACAAAGAGAATGCATACGGGTAGTAACGCTAGCAGCATTACTACCAGCGGCAGGGCAATAAATATACTTCCACCGGTTTTTACCATGGTCAAACAGTTCGGGGCCAAACCGGTTCTTCATAGGGGGTTCAACAGTTTTTGACGCAGGAAAAAAGGGTATCAACATAAAGCCGGCTATTATGCGTTAAACAAATAAAACATATATCAGTTATTTGTCAAGATTGCCGGGAGTTTAATCAATCAGGTTATTCTTAACTGCAAAAAAAACCAGGCCAGCCGTGTTTTTAGCACCAAAGCGTTCCATCAACCTGTCTTTGATAGCTTCAACAGTCCGTGGGCTCACCTCTAATTTTTGTGCAATCTCATGGGCGGTAAACTCCATGCAAATATATTTAATCACATCCCGTTCGCGGTCGCTCAGGGTAATTTCATTGTTTAAACTTGGTACTACTTTTACCCGGGCGTGTGATTTTTTTAAAAGTATCCTGTTTACAAAATTATTCAGGTAATATCCCTTACTCATCACCTCCATAATGGCCTTCTTTATTTCAGAAGGGTCGGCGCTCTTGAGCAAATAGCCGTTAGCGCCTATTTCCATCATGTGGCTCACAAACCGTTCATCTTCATACATGGTAAGGGCAATAACATGAATGTTAGGATATTGGCGGGCAATAACTTTGGTGGTTTCAATGCCATCCTTTAAAGGCATTCGCAGGTCCATCAAAATAACATCGGGTTGTTCAGGGGCGGTTGGTAAATTGTCCAACAGTTCCTGACCGTTTTCTGCTTCGAGTACGAATTTAATGTTTGTATAAGGCCTTAACGACAATATTACTCCTTTACGGAATATTTTGTGGTCATCAGCAATAGCCACTTTTATAGGTCCCATCTGTTTATGATATTGGCAAAACTAAATTACTAAAAATCTCCAGTGTTTAAGCATTCAGGGGGTATTGCATTCATACGTTAGTGTAAACACTTATCGCACCCCGCTATTTTTGTTCTTAGCCCTTATCAAAATATGAACCAATTATTTTATATCTGTGGTGCAACCGGTTCTTCCTCAAGCCTTGGAATTTCGATAGTAACCTTATAATACGTTTGCGAAATATCTTTTTCAAAATAAATGCGTCCGTGCAGCAGCTTCAACCTGCTCTGAATGTTTTTCAAACCCAATCCCACATTGCTTTTATTCAATTTATCAAAATCGGCCTGGGTAATACCGCGGCCGTCATGATGGAGGCGAATATACAATTTATTACCACTCAGGTTCTGCGTAAGGTGAATAAAACTGGCATTACTATGCTTTAGAATGTTATTCACCAACTCCTGTATTACCCTGAAAATAATTAGTTCCTGATCTGCGTGCAGGCGTTCGCGATAATCATGAAAGCGGCAACTTGCATTCATACTACCCGAACCGCTGATCTTCTGAAATAAATCGTTCACTGCCGATTCCAAACCGAAGTTTTTCAGGGTAGGGGGCATGAGGCTATGCGAAATGTTACGTATAAGCTGTATGGTATCATCAATGATCTGCTTGGCATTATAAATACTTTGCAGCTGCGTGGTTTTGTCGAGGTTAACCAGGTTTTCGTTCAGGTATAAACGCGCAGTGGCCAGCAGTGGTCCGGCATCATCGTGCAAGTCGGCAGCAATGCGTTGGCGTTCTTCTTCCTGCAGGCGAATGGAGGCATTCAGCAACATTTTTTGTTGCTCCTGTTCCATATGCTGCAATTGCATTTGGTAACGAATAACCTTGCGCTGATGGAAAATAATGAAGACAATAAGGCCAATGGTAAGCACCAGCATGCCTATGGTGCCAAAATATAGTACCATGGGAAACTGGGTGCCGTGATTAACCTGCAACAAGAACATTAGTATGTCGGAAGCCGGGTTTATAATGGGTTGTAAGGGTTTTTAAAAAAATTATCATAAGAGGACAGGCTCGAACTGCTTTTGTCCTTTGCTTCTCTCCGCGAAAAAGCTATGCTAAAGAAAAGATTTTTTATGGTATTGAATATGAATGTGACATACCAAAATTTCCCCAAATCTTTCAGGTCTATCCCATCTGCGAAGGTATAAATAAAAAAAGACCCCGCTAAATACACCAGAAAACCCAAAATGATCCAGAACATGGATGTGTTATATATAAACAGCACCCTGGGTTTGTTTATTTGCTCGAACAAATAGTATAAGGAAAATGTAAATATCAGGATTGATTCACAAGCCACTGGTACTGAATCGAAAAAATTCCATTTTGTGGTAAAAAAGTAATAACAGATGAATATTATGAACAAGGTGGAAACAACCGCGATCACCTTTTTGAACTGCTTGTTGTCAATGATCAGCCAAATAAAGTAACTAAAGAGGAAGAACTCTACCAACGTATAAGTACTAAGGAAGAGTTTGCCCGACAGGTTTAATGCCGACAGGTTTAATAATATTATATCGTTTAAGAAGGAGTAGCATGAATAAATAAAGATTACCCATAATTCCTTTCTTTTTGTGTGCCTTAAAAAGGCAAGAAAGAGAATTACGGGTAATAACGAAGAATATAAACTGATATGTAAGAAAAATCTCTCTATATCAGGTGCATTTACCTCAAATATAGAGATTCAGGTTTATTTAATCAATAATAAACCAGTTGTCATCGCCGAAAATCCCGCCGTCATCACCGGTAGGAATACTTCTGTCGGCCACAATACCTTTTTCCAGTTTAATTTGGGCGTCAGTAGTAACTACAGAATAGTTAACCAATTGTTTGCCGTTTTGATCAAGACCAACGTAAACCAGGGTTTTTTGGCCTACTTCGTTAATGGCATTGTAGAACTGGATGCCGGCACAACCAGGTTGAGCCAGGATCTGGTTCAGGATCTCTTTCCCGATAACGTAACCATTTACATCATTCGGATGAGCCTTGCGGTAGTTGTTAACCAATTCAGCGCCTAATTCATGGGTAATTTCTTCACCAATAGTAGCAATGTTACGTTTAGTGAGGAGTTCAGTTTGCATCATAGTAGTAAGTTTTTAGAGGTTGTAAATAGTGGTTCCGGTTAGTAAGAAACCTCCAAAAAAAAAGATATACAACGGGTTGCGAGCACCCATAAATGGTGTAATTTTGCGCGTAATGCTCTACGGGCCTACGTTTCGGGGGATTTTTCTAAGAAATTATACGATAAAAAATGAGGGGATTTTTCTAACTATTTGCCGTATATTTACTATAGATGAAATTCGTACAACCGACATCCATGATGTAGTTGTTCACATTTTTTGAAAGAATGTGGATAAGTGTAAATGCTTAAGTAGTGTCGGATTTTAAAAACGGGGCGCTGATTAGTAGCAGCTCTTGCAATAAAAATTTCCTTTTCTTATTTACAGGCTGATTGATTGCAAATACAACTGATAAAACAGGTATCAACCGAACTATGTTTTCGAAGGGTATGAGTTCTTGTTGTTAGGATGAGGTAATTGCGTGAAAGATGCGTGGTTGAATCAAAAAGAAGAAGTTGACTGATATTGGATTTGACAGGTGGCTTTCATAAGATCGTTGGAAATCATTTTTAGGACGGTAATCAGAATATTGGATGTTTTAAGGTTGCCATTCCTTACCAATCAACTTCTGAAACAAAAGTAGTCGGCCACCTGCCTGTTCGCAATAGCGGAATTGCTCTTTTTTAAATATTCGGGAATTACCGGTATTTACGTAAAAGCGTCGTAGGATAAACTGGTAGTATTTCGATTGATCCAGGTAAACTAACGTTTACAAAGTGAGTGAAATCGTTTTTTTATACGATATTGCCTGAAGGTTAGGGCCCCGATGAAATCAGGTATTGATTAAGGGGTTAAACGGTAGGGCATATTGTATCTGAAACGGAACAACTTATAACCCATTAATAAGCCAACCTTACCCATTATGAGCACTGAACTGGTTATTAAAGTAGCACTTGCCGACGATCATAAAATTTTTCGCGACGGCATTAAAATGGCTCTGAAAGGAAAAGAATACCTGAAGATCCTTTGGGAAGCCGAAGATGGTAAAGATCTGATGCATAAAATGCAGATCAAAAAACCTGATGTTTTGTTGATGGACATTCGTATGCCCGAAGTAGATGGGGTAAATGCAATTGGTATACTGCGGAAAGAATACAGTGATGTAAAGATCGTAGTACTTACTATGTACGACGAACAGGAAATGATTACCAAAATGATGGAAATGGGCGCCAATGCTTATCTCACCAAAACCTCTGATCCTGAAGAGATTTATCAGGCTATACTCACTTGCATGAATGATGACTTTTACTTTAATGACCTTGTTAATAGAGCCGTGCTGTCGAAATTGCAAACCAAAAAACAGGTACGGCAGTTTTACCCCAACCCCGTAAAGTTCTCCGAGAAAGAAATTCGCATACTGAAGCTGCTCGCTGCTGATAAAACCACGGAAGAAATTTCAAAAGAAGTATTTCTGAGCCCGCGCACCATTGAAACTATTCGCCAGAATATGAAATCGAAAGTAGGCGCCAAAACCATTGCCGGACTGATCATGTATGGTATGCGTAATAAGCTCATTGATTAACCCCCTTCTACATTCATCATTTAATATTGGATATTCGATATTTTCAGAAACTCACCAACCCATGCCGAATGGCGTACATAGCCAAACCTACACGGCTTTTTACATCTAAACGATTGAACAACTGATCACGTAAGGCATCTACGGCCCGGGGACTAAGCTGCATTTCAACGGCAATTTCTTTATACGTCATTTCGCTACAGCTTAGTTTAAGAAATCGCAATTCCTGTTCGTTGAGCAGGTTTTTTTTATGCGTCAGGTCCTCAAGGGTATTTCGAAACAGGTTTACCAATTTACCGGTTACGTTATGTGAATAGTAATAGCCCGATTCCATAACTGAGCGGATAGCGAATTTTAATTCATCGGGGTGAACGTCTTTTTTCAAAAATCCACGTACGCCTGCCTGTAAGAGACGAATAAGCGTAAGATCGGTGTCGTACATGGTTAACATTAAAACGTGTACCGCCGGGTAATGTTTTTGCAGCCAGGCCGATGTGTCGTATCCGTCTAACAAAGGCATATTCAAGTCAAGAATAAGCACATCGGGCATTTGATTGCTTTTGATTTTTTCCAGCGTTTCCTGTCCGTTGGAAGCGGTAAAAAGCACCTTGCAGTTGTCGAATGTATTGATCAGCGAAGCCAGTGCGTCGCGCAACAATATATGGTCATCGGCCAGCGCTACCTTTATAGGAGAATCGGAATTACTCATAGTTATAAATAGGTCGTTGTCATTTAATAGATCGGCCATGATGTACCATAGCCCTTAATATGGAATTTTCATGTGTACGGTAGTTCCCTTGCCCGGAAAACTGGTTACCTCGCAAGTTCCGTCAATAAAAGCTGTTCGTTTAACAATATTCATTAACCCTGTGCCTTTTCCTGTTTGGCTGGCAGTTGATTTTCTGGTAAAACCTTTTCCATTGTCACTTAGTTCAATTTCCACAAATTGTTTTTGAAAATTCAGCAGTACCGCGATAGCTGACGCGTCAGCATGTTTTATACAATTGTTCAGTACTTCCTGTATAATTCTAAAAATAACCAGTTCTTTTTGGGTTTGCATATATACCGGAGAACCAGTTACATCATAACGTATATTAAAAATACCCAGCTTTTGTATTTTATTTATTTCCAGTTCAAGTGCTTTCAGTAAACCATTTTCTTCAATAAACCCGGTATGTAATGCTTTGGAAATATAACTCAGGTCCTCAATGGCCTGGGAAATAAAATTTATGGAGCCGCCTACTTTTTCCTGGGAGTGGTTGGGATTATTCCAATCGATGGTATTCAGATTCAGCTTGGCCAGGGTAAGGGAAAGTCCAATGTTGTCGTGAATTTCGCGGGATATATTCTGAAAAGTTTGTTCCTGTATTTCGAGCTGGGTAGTTAATAAGGTTTTCTCAAAATCAGATTTTAGTATCTCAAGACCTTTTTGATAGGAAATATGCCGGCGTTGATATAGAAATAAGATGAATACAATGAATGAGATGAGTATAAGTATAAATAGCGTGGTAACTATAATAAATATGATGATAGTGTGTTGCTCCCCGGGCATATACAGGCTTTGGCAATTGGTTGGTTACATAATTTTAACAAAGAAAATTAATTGAATAAATAATTACTACAGTAGTAATACCTTTTTTATGGTAAGGATGTGGATAAATGCTTTACCGTTTTCTGGCTTTTATATTCTTTGTCACATAAAAGCGAAATTATAAGCAGGATAAATAAAAAACAATAAGCGATATAATTTATGGAATACATACTATACCATACGGGTATAAATTTGTTAAGCAAGTATTTCTCAATAAGGAAAAGAGGAATATTCAGGCTGTGCAAAAACGCAATGCCGGTTGTGATCCAGAATGAAGGTTCCTGTAGCAAATTTTTTGTTGGCGGCTCAAGAAATAATGTATAGAAATAATAAAACGCCGGTATTAATATCAGGATGCTGCTTGTTACATAAATATAGGCCGTTAAATTTTTAATAGTAAGTGGAAAAGGAAATATGCTGACATACAGGGTAAAAAGAACAGCTGCTGCTGCATATATTTTACCGGTTACAGCTATTTTATTTTGTATGCGTTTGTTATTGAATTGATAGTAAAAGAAAGAATAAAAGACAATGAATTCTATCTGAACAAAACAAAGTACCGAATAAGCGCCTATGGTGGTTGTAAATGAATCATTTTTAATCAGTACTTTATCAAAGAGTGATATACAAATGCCTGCAATATTTTCTACCAGGAACAATGCTCCATATATTATAAAAATTGTATTGGCCTTTTTAGCCGATCTGTTTCGTAATGCCACTATAAGGAACAGGATGTTCAATAGGATCATCAGCGGCATCGTATAAAAAGATTTATCGAGTTCATTTAGCAAGAAATCTATATCCAGTATGATCAATGACATTAAGTAATATTGCGCCCCAAACTAGTTTGTTTTTAAACAATGGAAAGGGGGAAAAGCACAATGAAAATTGTTATTTTTCTCACCTATATAGAAAACGCATCATATATTTAAGCGATTAAAGAGAACAGCATGCAGGCGCCGGTTTCATATAAATTATTGCAGCAACAACTTTGGTTGTCGGCTCATCGATGTGTTTTTTGGGAGGAAGCCAAAGCTCTTATCGTATCTGATCTGCATTTTGGAAAGACGGGGCATTTTCGAAAATCGGGGATAGCGGTGCCGCAAGCTGTATATAAAGAAGACCTGCAGCGACTGGTGCATCTTTTACAATATTTTCAACCCCGGCAACTGATAGTGGTGGGCGATCTGTTTCATAGCCACCAGAATAAGGAGTTGGAACTTTTTCAACGGTGGCGACACGATTTTCCCGATCTCGCTGTTCACCTGGTAAAAGGCAATCATGACATCCTGCACGAAAGCTGGTACCGGCAATGCGAGATCCATGTTGCAGCCGATGAATTACAGATCAGTTGTTTTCGATTCCGGCACGACCTGAATGACGTTGCCCCTCATAACGATGCGTATTTTTTTTCGGGGCATATTCATCCCGGTGTACGTATCAGGGGAACGGCTAAACAATCGCTTAGTTTCCCTTGTTTTTACTTTGCGAAAACGTTTTGTGTATTGCCGGCATTCAGCCGCTTTACCGGCATTGCGCTGGTGCAGCCTGATTATGAGGAAAATGTATTTGCTATAGTAAACGATCATATTGTACAATTGCAATGAGCCCCATACCTCCTGTTTTAAAAATTGCATTTGATCCTATTTATGCGCACCCGTTACCGGAAGGGCATCGCTTTCCCATGCTTAAGTATGAATTGATCCCCGGGCAATTGTTGTATGAGGGAACTATTGTTGCCCATAATCTTTTTGCACCTGCTCCCTGTTCCGACGAGGTATTATTATGGACGCATGACCTCGAATATGTTCAAAAACTGCATCAGCAAACATTATCAGCTCGTGAGCAACGACATATTGGATTTCCACAATCGCCCCAGCTTACCCGGCGTGAATTTGTGATAACCCAGGGTACCATTGATTGTTGCCATCATGCATTTGTACATGGCGTGGCTTTGAATGTGGCTGGCGGAACTCATCATGCATTTGCCAATAGGGGAGAGGGGTTTTGTTTGTTGAATGATTTTGGGGTGGCTGCCAATTACCTGCTTAAAAAAGAGCTCGCCCAAAAGATATTAATCGTTGATCTGGATGTACATCAGGGAAATGGTACGGCTAGTTTATTTGAACACGATCACAGGGTATTTACATTCAGTATGCATGGCGCCCATAATTATCCTTTTCATAAAGAAAAGAGCGATCTTGATATTGCGCTTAACGATGGAACAGAGGATAATCTGTATTTAAGCCTTTTGCAAAACACGCTACATACCTTGCTGAATCAGCTGGAGCCTGATTTTGTTTTTTATTTATCAGGGGTAGATATTTTGTCAACCGATAAATTCGGTAAGCTTAAAATAAGTATGGAAGGATGCAGGCAACGTGATGAAATGGTTTTCTCACAATTGAAACAACATGGAATTCCTTGTGTGGTTGCTATGGGTGGCGGTTATTCACCTGATATTAAAACAATTGTTGAAGCACATTGTAATACGTTCAGGGTAGCGAAGGAGATCTATGGTTTGTAGGGCGCATTCTTCATTTCACCAGCTGCTGATAGTTAAGGAAATAAATAAACCGGATGGTAAACTCATTGCCATGTGGTGAGCTGAATAGCTGATAGGCATTTTGGGTATAATCTTTATACGAATTGCCATCGATGTAATATTCGTAATCTTTTCCCAGCCAGTTCTTCCAACCTAATATTAACCGGCTGCCTAAGCGAAAATCCCAGGTATAAAATACATCCAGGTTAAAGGCATTGTAATTAATGTTGTAATCGGCAGGTACCAGTCCGTTCCTTGCGGTCCAATACCCATCGGCCTGCATGTTGTACAGGTTGGTATTCTGCAACCGGTTCCAGTAATGGCGGGCCCTGAACGTCAGGTTCATGCGTGATGTAAAATTGTATACGCCACTGATGACACCTGCTACATCGGCATATTTACGGCGGGCAAGTACCGGGTCAGCTGTAACCGGGTCGCGAATAAAAGCATACCCAAACTGGCCATTATCGTATTGGCGTTTATAGCTCATCTCCAGCATCAGCCGGTCGCTGAACCGGTATCTGACTGCTAATTGCAGGGCATAATAGGGATCGTTGGGCATGGGCCCTTCGGCGCCACCAATGAGCCAGCTCACTATTAATGGTTTGCGGTTATCCGTGCTGCCGTCTGCAAACAGGCTATAATAAGGTGAACGCTTTAATGGTTGTCGCGGTGTTTGAAACAAACTCGAAGGTGTTTGCATTTCAAAGAAGTCGTTAAACCACCGGGGGGCAACATCAGCACTGAGAGTAAGGTTCCAGAAGTTTTTAAATAGCCAGGATGCGGATGCTTCGAAAGCTGTTTTTTGATAGGTGAGGGGCTTGAATAAATAATCCTGTTTAACAGCTACTTTATAGCTCTGATTTAAAAAGGAATGTGTGGCCTGATAAATATTGTAACTAACAGAACCAGTATTGGTAAAGGCATTCGGCGATAACTGAAAACCCAAATCGTTGGGGTCGTATTGGGCCGATCTCATTTCATTGATGTACGAAAATTGCAGGTTACCGCTTACTTTTCCCACTTCTAAGTAATTGGCAAAACCTTCATACCGGCCGGTTTTAGCGTATACCACACTGTAGCGGGGTTTTATGACCATACCATACCGGTTGGCTTTATCGTACATGGCAACATCCAACGCAGTTACATTGGCATCGCGTTCCTGACCATTACGCAGCACATTGGTATTGGTAAAAGTAATGTACGAACGGTTTTTTAAGGCCTGGTCAAGCACAATGATATTATAATTTGAAAGTGGTTCGGTAATTACAGTTGAATCTTTGCCAGAGCCCCGGTTGCGCAGCCGGGCTTTTACATTTTCGGTAACTGCATTAAAAATGCCAATACCCAGGTTCTTAGACGTACGCCCCGAAAACTTCACGGCATTATATAACCGTGTTACAGATGGATTTTTCAATAACTGGTATCCATCTAATTCACCGGAACGTATTTTATACTGCAGGGAATCATATTTGTCGGGCGTGTTACCAATACGACGCGAATAAAAGATGCCGGCTTTATTAAACAGTTCTGTACCCTCCGTAAAAAAGGGACGGTTTTCGCGGAACCTGATCTCGAACGGACTTAGATTGTTGACCACATTATCTGAGATCACCTGCCCGAAGTCGGGGATGAGCGTAGCATCGAGCGTAAAACTTTCATTGATACCGTATTTTACATCCATCCCGCCGCTTTTAAGTGTTTCGTATTGCTGTAAGCTGTTTAAATGGGGTGTTTGGCGATAGCCTCCACTGACATACGGTGAAAAACTTAAACGCAATGGTGGAACGAGGTTATTTAAGCCGGTGATATCTCCAAACTGGTTGGCAAAACCACTCACTGCGGGGTTGACGGGATTCCAGAAAGAAGTTTCATTAAACCGGCGGCTGAAGCGCATAAACTGGATGCCCCAATCGGCTTCTGATTTGCGCGAAAAGCGTATGGAGAATAATGGTATGCGCATTTCAACGATCCAGCCATCGGGCCGAAACCCCACTTTGCTATCCCAAACTGCATCCCAGCTCACATCGCCATAAGTGCCTTCTTCCCCGGTATAATTGGTACTCACCCGTGCATCAGTTTGCACATTGCGGGCGGTGACCAGGAACTGGAAGGCATTCTGCCGGTCTTTATAGGTATCTAAAAAAACAGAAAAATAATCCACGTTCGCCCTTTGTAAATTGTCGCGGGTAGTGAACTGACGTCTTATTTCAGCGGTATCGTCGTATAGGTAAGCGCCTATATAAATGGATGAATTGTCATAAACTACCCGTACTGCTGTTCTTACTGTAGCGGGGTTGCCAAACACCGGCGTATTGGTAATGAAATCAAAGGATACCGGAGCATGTTGCCATGCAGAATCATCCAATGACCCATCTACCCGGGGCGCCTGGGCAACCTTTATGGCCCGGGTTATTTTTGGCTGCGCCACCAGTACCA
Organism: Niastella sp.; assembly: GCA_036379015.1. Taxonomy (GTDB): domain Bacteria; phylum Bacteroidota; class Bacteroidia; order Chitinophagales; family Chitinophagaceae; genus Niastella. The sequence goes on along the minus strand of DASUVL010001183.1, from coordinate 413 downwards.
CGACATAAGTCAAAAGCGGTAATATGACAACCAGGCCTTTAAGCATAGGTCATTTTAGGGGTGGCAAAAATAGAAGAATTTACATTTTGAAAAAGCGTCATATAAAAATTATCTTATTTAATAACCTGTGCCATTAGGTCCGCTCAATGTTTTTTGTTTAGCTGCGTTTCAACTTCCTGCCTTCGGCGCGGCACGCGTTCAACGCTTTATACCATCGACCCTTCAACTTGCGCCTCCACTAAAACTTCAGCGACCCCGATGGGTCGGGGGACGCTCAGGGTCTTAATTTGGTTATATGGTGCATAACACCGGTTAATGAATGTTACTTCATTACAGGTATATCCACCGCCTTATGGGAATATATCCATTCCTGATGTGCATAGTATTATTATAGCGCAGGCGGGTTAGCTTTC
>DASUVL010001182.1:0-2847 GCA_036379015.1 Niastella sp. | reverse complement strand
TCTTACCAAAGATGTAAATGACAATACCTATTCTATTATCGGGTATGAATTGCTGAAAACATTGAGTGACAATGGAACCGTGAACAGGGGTGTTTGCCAGGCTAATGGCAATGGTAACCTGGTATCTATTGCAGAGCGGTTGAATATTGCAAAAGTAGACGGAAAGATCCTTTGCGACGATACCCAGGAGCCTAAGGAATTATCTATCGATTCGCAGGTATCTATGAATTTCTGGTGTTTCTCACCTTCTATTTTCCCTTATTCAGAGAAATTGTTCAATGAGTTTTTGAAAGAAAATATCACCAACATAAAATCTGAGTTCTTTATTCCCATTGTAGGCGACAAATTTATCAATGAAGGTGGAGGCGTCATTAAAGTGATCCCTACTTCGGCGCAATGGTTTGGTGTAACGTATAAAGAAGATGCGCCTGAGGTGAAGGCCAATTTGGAGGAATTAGTGAAAGCTGGGGAATATCCTGCTTCATTGTGGAAATAGGTGGAAAGTTGACAAGTTGAAAAGTTAATAAAGGAGACCTGTAAGGTGCGCTATTTAAGTTTGCATTAGCTGTGTGTGTGTACGCGCTCCTGACAGGTCCCGACCCTCCTTAAAATAAAAAAGCCCCCGATATTTTATCAGGGGCTTCTTCTTTATATGTTTTCGTTTTCGGCTTTCAGCCTTTGGCTTTGAGTTGTATTTGCTTTCAGCTTACAGCTTAGAGCTTATAGCTGTATTTAATAACTCTTCACCATAAACACCGCTTCTTCAATTTTCTTGATCTGTTGCACTCTGTCCATATTCTTGATAGAAGAATTAACGGTCAGGCGGATATTCTGAAAGGTGGAATCTTTCTTGATCTCTTCCAGGCTGCGGAAAATGTTTTTCGCTGTAATGGCAAAAACTACACCTTCGGCGGCTTTCTGCCGGGCATTTATTATGCCGATCACTTCGCCGTTTTTGTTGAATACGGGTCCGCCTGAGTTACCCGGATTAGCCGATACGCCGATCTGGAACGACAGGGTATCACCATTATAACCCGTTTTGGCACTCATATAGCCTTCATTATAAACAATTTCTTCGCGGGGGAAACCCAGTGTAAACAATGGTTCGCCCAGCTCTGTGTTGCCTTTGCGAATGCCATAGGGCAGGGGGCCGATGCTTCTGAAATCAGCATCTTCTATTTTTATAAAAGCCAGATCGGTCTCCAGGTTGTTATAAATAATACGAGATCTGAATTCCTGTCCTTTGCTGTTTTGCACCACTACAGTAGTTGAACCATTTACCACGTGGGCATTGGTAACAATAATGCCTTTACCGTCGACCAGGAAACCAGTACCGCCGAATTTAACGGGGGTGTTTTCAGGTGCTTTGGTAATGCGGGCATTTACCTTATTAAATACCTCGTTGGTTTTTTTAGCTATTTCCTGTTTGTATTCTTTTCTTAACCGTTCAATGTCGGCGCCGGTTTTCTTTTGAGAATAGTAAGTGGCCATACCGGCGATAAGGAGGGTAGTGATACCTGCGATAGAGGCTGCAACTGCCATTACGCGTTTGTATTTTCTCCAGAGCTGAATAACATTAGCCTTGGGCGCTTCCTCGGTAATATCGCCCGATTCGAGCAATTGATTATGTACGTCGTGCAGGGATGATTTAAAGTTCTTCCACTCACAAAACTGGTCCATCTGTTGCAAAAACATGGTGTGCTCCACTACTTTTTCATCCACTTCCGGATTACTTTTTCGCAGCTGCTCAAAAGAAGCCATTTCTTCGGGTGACATTTCACCGCGGAGAAACCGTTCAATAGCATCTAATAATTGTAAATCTTGCATCACACGTTGTTGTTTTTAAATTCGGCAAAGAAAAGTTTCCGTAGCCGCATCAGACATTTGTATTTCTGATTTTTGGCGTTATCAGCGTTTGTATATCCAAAATGGCCGGCAATGTCTGTCATACTTCTTTTCTGCAAATAAAAAGCCTCGATCAAACTTCTGCAGGGTTCCCCCAAATGCAACAAGGCCTTTTCCATCATCTGAAACTCTGAATGGCGCTGGCTGTGACCTTCAATTTCATCTTCAACCGGTACCGTTTCTTCCAAACCATTGGTATTGGGAAGGTACCGCTGCTGTTGCTGCAATTTTTTAAGCCACAGTCGCCGGCTAACCGAGTAAACATAGGTTTTAAGCTGACAGTTTAACTCGAAAGAGCCGGTTTTCGCTTTTTCATAGAGTACAATAACAGTCTCCTGGAATATATCCCTTGCATCGTCCGAAGATCCATTGTTGTTGATTATCAACGTTTGAACCATATTGTAAAATAACTTATATATGGTTTCAACAGATTTTCGGTCGTTCAGTGCCAGTCCTTTTAACAGTGCTTTTTCGTCGGTTAAATCAGTTTTCACGCTTTGTACCATTAATTAATACCCAATTTAAGTAGAAGTAACCCAAACCGGCTCTAAAATTCAGGCCAAAAAAGGGCTGAAAGTGCCATGCGCCGGAAAGATTGAACTTTTTTTCAAAAAAATTAAATTTTTTAGGGTTACCGGGGTTACCTTTTCCCGTTTTCTGTATTAAACTTCAAATACATTTGTTAACAAACAAAAAACGGTACAATGAAAAAACTGTTATTGGTTTTAGCTATCGGTTCATTCGTAGCTTGTAATGATGGCGGAAGCGCTGATGCAGAAAAAACTGCTGATTCTACTGCTACACCAACTGTAGATACAGCTGCTGCTCCTGCTCCTGCTATTGATACTACAGCTCCAGCTGCAGTAGACACTACTAAGAAAGCAGACACTACTAAGAAGAAATAAGTTTTTTTTCATATGGCAAGCAATCGTTAGAGGCCGT
>DASUVL010001181.1:0-12148 GCA_036379015.1 Niastella sp. | reverse complement strand
CATCGCTGAAACCGATGATCCATTTAGGATGGGTAACCAGTTTAGTGAAATTTAATTTATCAATAATACGCACAAACCCATATCCCCCACGGGCACACATAATGGCCTTTACTTTGGCGTCATCGATCATTTGTTGAAAATCGCGCGCCCGTTCTTCATCAGTTCCACCAAACGTAAAATCTTTTTTTCCCACGGTATCGCCCACCTTAATGTTAAACCCCCACTCCACCATTTGAATCATGGCCGGTTGTATCTCTTCCTGGGTAATATTGCCGGCAGGACAGGTTATGCCAATGGTATCGCCAGGTTTAAGATAGCGGGGCAGAATAGGCGCCGCCGGATCTTCACGATTATTAACCAATGCAGACCAACCAGGTACAGGTAATCCGGCCACCAGGAACGAGGACAAGAAATGCTTACGGTTCATGTAATAAATATGATTTTTAAATATACCGGAAAGTTCTTTTCAGCCAACACATAAAAAACTACTTTTATTTTATGGCTGGCCGGTTTATAATAGCATTATTTGTGGCAATTGCATTGGTAGCATGGGTTTTATATCAGCTACTCGTTCGCAAAAAAACCGGTGCTGAAATTAACAACGAAGTCATGTTCATTGCTTTCTTCATCGCAATCTGGGTTACCCTCGGTATGCTGCTCTGGTAAGCAGTTATAAGTTTTCTGCCTACCCGAAACCGGGGTATTTTACGAAATCTTCAACTTTTCCCAACCTTTTCATTCTTTCCCTTCGTCAATACTACAGTGCTGCTGAAAAACGTGCCTGGCTGTGTAAAGCCAATCGTTTCTTCATCTGAATAAAAAACCCGTTTTCCTTTTGTTACACTGGAATAATATAATAGAAGGCTGTAAAAAACAAAACCCGCAAAGCCAGGAAGCATTGTATCGCGGTTGCTATGCCGATATGATCAAATTATGTATACGGTATACCAGGGACATAGATGAAGCGGGCGCTGTGTACAATGAAGCGATGTTGAAAGTTTTTAATACGCTGCATCAATTCGAAAGCCGGGGCAATTTCCTGGGCTGGATACGCCGGATTGTAGTAAATACCTGTATTGATCATTGCCGGCGACAGGCAAAGTTTACCCATTATGCTATTGAACAGGTACCTGATGATACTATTTCCCTCGACCCTGACATATACGAACGGCTTTCGGCCCATGATGTTATTAACCTGTTGCAGGAACTACCCCGGAATACAGCATTGGTATTTAACCTGTTTGTACTGGATGGTTATAAACATGAAGAGATCGGTCAATCACTTGGAATTTCAACCGGTACTTCAAAGTGGCATCTGAACGAAGCCCGCCGCCTGTTGAGGAGCAAACTGGAAAATCTGTTGAAAAAAGAAACTTACTCCGATGTTATCTGAAAAACAACATATTGATGATTTTTTCCGTAAAAAAGAAGAAGCGTTTGTGCCGGATAAGCATCTTATTGATGCACACTGGCAGCTGATGAAAACGCAATTACATGAACCCGGCACGGAACCAGAGAAACGTACCCCGGGAAGCAAACATATCACCAAATTACTGGGCATACTTGTAGCAGGCATTGTGATTCTCCTGCTTGCTATTAATCCATTCCGTCATAGCAAGAAGAAAATACCTGCAACAACCAAACAAATAACGGTGGCTGCCAAAGAAACCAAACCAGGGAAGCAGGCAGTGGCGCCAACGGATTCATTACCCGTTACCGAACCAACAGCAGTACCAAAACAAGATGTTCCTGCCCAACCGCGAGCTATTACTGCCGCATCATTACAGGCAGAGCAGGTTATACCACCCGTGGCTAACGAACATACCGGCCCCACGGTTATGCTCAACAAAGAAGCGCTGCCTCTAAAACCAACGGCCTTCGAATTGCTGCAGGCATTTTACAAACAACTGGAAAAAGAAGAACAGGCATTTTATATAAATCCAAATCGAGATACCACATTGATCGCTAAAGAACGTACACGGCTGTTTGTTCCGGCGAATGCATTGCTAACTAAGTCCGGACCGGCAAAAGGCCAGGTGAAAATCATTTTGCGTGAGTATTACCGGTATGAAGACATTATAGCAGCCAAACTACCCACCACATCAAACGGCCAACAGTTAGTTACGGGCGGTATGTTGCATATAAGTGCCTTGCAGGATGGAGAGCCTGTTATGATGGCCCCGCAAAAAGCCATCACCGTTAATATGCCCACAGATAATTATGACAACCGTATGCAGTTATTTACCGGGCAAGAGGTACCCTCCAGTACTGAAAACAATACAGAGCTTAACTGGGCACTTGCAGAACCGTTTCTGAGACCGTCTGATGATAATGGTCCTAAGATAAAAGCATTAAACCTGAATGAGGTGGAACCGTTTTCAGTGAACTATGGCAAAAAAACAATTGCCAAATTCTATCTGTCACAGGAGATTTTTACGCCAAAAACAGCATTAATAGCACAATTAAAACAACGCTTTGGCAGCTATTATAATGTTATTAAACTAAAGCGGGCCAGGAAAAATAAAGACTATAGAACAGCAGGTGGAAATCCCCTGGTAATAGACTCAACGACTATAGATGTAAAAAATGCACTTGCTTCTAAAAAGTTAACCAAACAGGATAGTCTTCGTTATGTTACCTTGTTAAAACAAGACTCTGTCTATAACTACAGGGCGGTAAAAATGAGCAACACCTACAGTTTTGCCTTAACCGGTTTTGGCTGGTTTAACTGTGACAGGTTTTTAAAGGATCTCCGGCCTAAAGTAACCATTACGACCAACTTTGGTAAAGGAAGCAGTGCAAACAATTATGTTTCGTTGCTGGTATTTACGCGATATCGATCGGTTACTACGGGTCATAATGGGGGCGATCACAAAATTTATTACCAGAATATACCGGCGGATGAACCTGCTTTATTAATTACCGTTACGGTACACGATGACACAGTAGTTTCAAACATACAACCTATCACTACGTCGAACATGGTAGTAAGCAATCTGGTTTTTGAACCAACCACACCGCAACAGTTCAAACAAAAACTACAATCGCTTTTCGCATCACAAAAACAATAATCTAAAAATTAGTCATGAAAAAATTACTATTGATCTGCCTGCTGGCAGGTTGCAAGCCTTGCTTTGCCCAGAATTTGGATATCAAAGATCTTCAGCAAATTCTGGAAGTTCCAACCGTTGAAATTATTAACCAGTTGCTGGCTCCCAGGGGATATTCTCTTTCGAAAGAATCTTCTACCGAGCTTTGGTTTTTCAAATCAGATATGCATCCCGAAGCTCCCAATGTGGCCCAGCTTTACCGGGTTACAGATACCACAGGCATAAAACTGATCTATGAAACCACCAATCCTTTCTTTTATTCCAATTTATTAAACCAGTTATCGGCCAATAACTACCTGTACAAACTAACTACCGCTGTTGACAACCATATAAACCTGATCTTCAGCAACGGCAAACATGATATGTTGTTGGATCTTTTAAACGATGACCATATAGAACCATACCGCATCACCCTGCGCCCGGTGAACCTATTACGAACAAAACTTCCCGCACAGTACAATAACAATTCCAAAATACGGGTCAATACCTATTAAACATGGGTAAATCCTAGCCCCATGAGGGTGTATTCTATGATACGCCCTCTTTATTCGGGTAACTGATGGAGACTGGTAGCCGTTTAAGCGATTCTCGGGCCGTTTCGTTTATTTTTGACACATCCTCGTTTTTTTACCTTTTCGTTAGCACAACTCCCTCTTTAGTCGGGATTAGCATCCCGCTTGAGCGGGGACTAATTATCACATTCTTCTTTCCCATCGCCGAACCCCGTTAAATTCCCCGATTTTATCCCTTCCCCCCGAATGGCTATTTTTGCAATCCCCCGTCGGCTTTCGCCTGGCTGCATAGCGATATGCAGTACAAGTGATCCCAGCTGGCGGAAAGGGACGATGATAAGAAATACAAAAGACGATTAACAAAATGAGCAATTTCAAGCGCTATTTAGTCACAGCGGCCCTGCCGTACGCCAATGGTCCCGTGCATATCGGTCACCTGGCAGGCTGTTATTTACCGGCTGATATTTATGTGCGTTACCAACGGGCGCAGAAAAGAGACATTAAATTTATTGGTGGCAGCGATGAACATGGTGTACCCATTACCATTCGCGCCATGAAAGAAGGCGTGAGTCCGCAACAGATCGTTGATAAATACCATGCCCTGATCAAAGAAAGCTTTGATCAGATGGGCATTTCTTTCGATATCTATTCCCGTACCTCCAACAAAGTACACCACGAAACGGCCGCCGCCTTTTTCAAAAAGTTGTACGATGATGGCCTGTTCGAGGAAAAAGAGACCGAGCAGTATTATGATGAAAAAACCAATACGTTCCTGGCAGACAGGTACATTACCGGCACCTGTCCCATTTGCGGCAATCCCAATGCCTATGGCGACCAGTGTGAGAAATGCGGTTCGTCGCTGAGCCCGGAACAATTGATCAACCCCCGCAGCACCCTCAGTGATGCAGTGCCCGTAAAGCGGAAAACCAATCACTGGTATTTTCCCCTGCAAAACTATGAGGACTGGCTGAAGGACTGGATACTGGAAGGACATAAAGAATGGAAGAACAACGTATATGGACAGTGTAAAAGCTGGCTCGACAGTGGTTTGCAAAGCCGTGCGATGACGCGCGATAGCAGCTGGGGCGTGAAAGTGCCATTGCCGAATACCGAAGGCAAGGTGCTGTATGTTTGGTTCGATGCCCCCATCGGTTATATTTCTGCAACCAAGGAATTAACCGAAGATTGGGCCGATTACTGGTGTAAGGATGACACCAAGCTGGTACACTTTATAGGAAAAGACAATATTGTTTTTCACTGCATCATTTTTCCGGCGATGTTGAAAGCGCACGGCGGATTTGTATTGCCCGATAATGTGCCGGCCAACGAATTCTTAAATATCGAAGGCGATAAAGTATCAACCAGCCGCAACTGGGCGGTATGGGTGCATGAATACATTAAAGATTTTCCGGGTTGTGAGGATATGTTACGGTATGTGTTGTGTACCAACGCACCGGAAACCAAGGACAATGATTTTACCTGGAGTGATTTTCAGCAAAGGATCAACAGTGAACTGGTTAACAATTTTGGCAATTTTGAAAACCGGGCCTTTGTGCTTATGCACAAATTGTGCGGTGGTAAAGTGCCCCCTTTACATGCAGATGCATTCGATGAAACAGATAAAGCCATGCTGGATGAATTTGCGGAAGCAAAACAGAAAGTAGAATCAGCCATTGAACAATATAAATTCAGGGATGCTTTGTTTGAGGTAATGCAGCTGTCTGACAAGGGGAACAAATACATGCAGAAAAAAGAGCCCTGGATTGTTGCCAAGACCCTTGCAGAGAACCCCGATAACCAAAAACTGATCGATAACTGCCTGCATATTTGCTTGCAGCTGACCGCTAACCTGGCGATATTGATCAATCCGTTCCTGCCAGCTACCGCTAAAAAAATGTTACACAAAATGAAGGTGGTGGAGAAATTACTGGATTGGGAGAACGCCGGTAAAACAAAATTGCTATCTGTTGGTTATAGTTTACGAGCGCCGGAATTGCTGTTCCGGAAAATCGAGAACGAAGAAATAGAAGCGCAGGTTGCAAAATTAAAAGCCGGGCTGGTGAAAACGGAAGTCGGAAATCAGAAGTCTGAAGTAGGAAATACGAAGTCAGAGGCCGGAAGTCAGAAGTCGGAAGCCGGAAGTCAGAAGTCGGAAAATACGCAATCTTCTGACCTCGGACCTCAGACTTCGGACCTCAAGCCTCAGATCCAGTATGATGATTTTGCTAAACTCGATCTTCGGGTAGGAACCATTGTGGCCGCCGAAAAAGTACCAAAGGCCGATAAACTGCTAAAACTGCAGGTTGACCTGGGTTTTGAAACCCGCACTATTGTTTCGGGTATTGCAGAACATTTTAAACCCGAGGATATCACCGGTAAACAGGTGGTGGTAGTGGCTAACCTGGCGCCCCGCAAAATGCGCGGCATTGAAAGTAATGGCATGATCTTAATGGCAGCAGACAAAGCAGGCAAACTGCATTTTATAAATCCGGTCGACGCTATTGATAACGGTTCATCCGTTAGTTAATCATATTTTTCACCATTGTGCCCCACTTGTTTTGCGCAATGGCAAAACAGGCGGGGCACTTTTTTTTAATATTATTATATGAAACGAGGCATGATAAAATTTTCATTATTATCTAAAGGGAGATGAAAATTTTATCATGCCGAGTTCCATCTGACCAAATAAAAAATTTACAGATGAAAATAGGATTTATCGGGTTAGGCAATTTAGGCACCCCAATCGCAGAGAATTTACTGGCAAGCGGACACCAGTTGTTTGTTTACAACCGCACCGCTTCCAAAACAAAACCATTAACAGAAAAAGGCGCAACCGCCTGTGCAACGATAAAGGAAGTAACGGAAGCCTGCACCGTCATTATCACCATGGTGTCGGATGATAAAGCCTTGAAAAGCGTTAGCGAAGGCCCCGATGGATTAATAAAAAATATGCAACAGGGCAGTGTTCATATTTCTATGAGCACCATTCTGCCGCTCACTGCAGAGGAACTTACCAGGGAACATACGCAACAAGGCTCTCACTACCTGGCATCGCCCGTATTTGGCCGGCCCGAGGCTGCCCGTGCCCGTAAGCTGAACTTTGTTGTATCGGGTGAAGCAACCTTTCGCCAGCAAGCGGAACAACTGTTAAAAGATGCAGGCGGCGCTGGAGTATGGGATTTTGGCGATAACATTACGGCTGCCAATACTATTAAACTCTGTGGTAATTTTATGATAGCTGCTGCCCTGGAAGCTATTGGCGAAAGTGTGACACTGGCAGCAAAGAGCCAGATCGATACCCAGAAGATGTGGTCGTTCTTTTCGCAAACCATTTTCAACTCGCCTATTTATGTAAACTATGGAAATATCATCGTTAACCGCCAGTTTACCCCGGCTGCCTTCAACATGCAATTGGGATTAAAAGACATCAACCTGGTATTATCACAGGCAGCACAGGTACAGCAAAAAATGCCTCTGGCCAACCTTGTGCAGCAACACATGCAGCAGCTTATTGAAAAAAAGGGGCCTGATATAGATTGGAGCGCGGTTTCGCAGGCCGCTGATCTTTAATTAATAGGACTGTCTTTTCTTTATCCTTATAACACATTTCCTATTGAACTAATACTACAATAATATCCATCACATTCGTATGCGTTGGCCCTGTAATGATATGCCCCCCGGCCTGGTGAAAGAAATTCCATGAATCGTTTTGTGTTAGATATTTTTCAGCGTTTAGTCCCAGCTTGGCCGCCATTTGTATAACACCTGCATCCACTACTCCACCGGCGGCATTGGTTGGGCCGTCGGTACCATCCGTACCTGCGCTGAGCAACACGGGCATCGCTTCACCGGTTGGGAAAGCCTGCTGCAACGCTATCAATGCGGCCAGGGCAAACTCCTGGTTACGGCCGCCTTTCCCTGGGTTATTGATGGTCACCGTTGTTTCGCCACCCAATAATAAACAGGCTGGTCGCGGCCCCTGGTAATGCTGCACTTGTAACACCAGTTCCTGCGCTTTATCCCGGGCCTCCCCCTTCAATGCGTCGGTAATAATTACCGGTATATAGTGTAACGATTGGGCCATGTCAGCCGCTGCTTCCAGTGCAACGCGATTGGTACCAATGAGGTAGTTGTAACTCTTTGTAAAAATTGGGTCATCTGGCTTCGGTGTTTCTGCAATCTGTTTATTCAATCCCAATTGTAACCAGCGGATAATACTTACCGGTAGTTTTTCCAACAACTGGTATTTGCGCACAATTTCCCAGGCATCGGCAAAAGTGGAACGGTCGGCAACCGTGGGCCCGCTGGCAATGCTATCGAGCGGATCGCCAATAACATCACTCAAAATAAAACTAATGACCGTTGCAGGCCACGCCGTTCGCATTAACTGGCCACCTTTGATGCCGGCCGACAAATGTTTACGCACGGTATTCATTTCTTCGATCGTAGCACCGCATTGCAGCAAACGGTTAAATACCAATTGCAGTTCAGTTAATAACACCCCGGGCGGACAATCTACCATCAGCGCGGAAGCGCCACCGCTTATCAAAGCAATCACTACATCTTTTTCATCAGCCTGTTTCAACATCCGGATTATATCCCGGCCCGCCTGTAAACTCATCTCATCCGGCACCGGATGCGCCGCTTCTATACTACGAATTATCTTCAGCGGAAAAGCATGTTCATACTTGGTAACAATAACGCCGTCATCGATCCGGTTACCCAAAATAATTTCTGCCTCCCGGGCCATGGCGGCACTGGCTTTTCCGGCGCCTATAATAAAAAGTTTATTTATATCATGTTGTTTAAAAAGCTGTTCGCCCAGGTGCAGCACGTTATGCTGCCATCGCATATGCCTGGTCAGCAGGTACTGCGGCTGCACCGCCCGAACCGCCGCAGTAAATATTTTAAGCGCATCGTTACGCATAATTTAAATCAATTTTTTACGGATAGTCAGGAACTTAGGCTGAGCCCGGCATTCCTATTAACAAGCTAAATTATAAAAAGCACTTGGCAGGTAATGATTTTGTGTTATCTTTGAAAATAGTTGTTTAGCTAACTATTTTTTTATGACTAAACGTATCATTAAAAAAGTAGCTGTTCTGGGTAGTGGAGTTATGGGTTCTCGCATAGCCTGTCATTTTGCAGGCATTGGCGTACAAGTGTTGTTACTTGACATGGTGCCGAAAGATGCTGTCGAAAGCGATAACAAAACAGCCCGTAATAAACTGGTTAACGATGCCCTCCAGGCTGCTTTAAAAAGCAATCCTTCTCCTGTATACACAAAAGATGTGGTCAAAAAGATCACCACCGGCAACTTTACCGATAATATAAAAGATATTACCGGTTGTGACTGGATTATTGAAGTTGTCGTGGAGCGGCTTGATATTAAACAACAAATTTTTACAGAAGTAGAAAAGTACCGCACCCCGGGTACGCTGATCACTTCCAACACATCGGGTATCCCAATTCACCTGATGGCTGAAGGCAGAAGTGATGACTTTAAGAAACACTTCTGCGGAACCCACTTCTTTAACCCTCCCCGTTACTTACGGTTATTAGAGATCATTCCAACGCCTCACACTGATGCGGCAGTGATTGATTTCCTGATGCAATATGGTGATCTGTATTTAGGCAAAACTACCGTGTTGTGTAAAGACACCCCGGCATTTATTGCCAATCGGATTGGCGTATATGGTATCATGGCCATATTCGGACTGGTTGAAAAAATGGGATTAACCGTTGATGAAGTGGATGCTTTAACCGGCCCCATTATTGGCCGGCCTAAATCAGCTACGTTCAGAACAGCTGATGTAGTAGGCATTGACACACTGGTGAAGGTAGCAAAGGGTGTGTATGAGAATTGTCCCAACGATGAGCACCGCGATACATTTATAATACCTGCCTGGCTCGAAAAAATGGTGACCGGCAACATGCTGGGCGATAAAACCGGGCAAGGCTTTTTTGTAAAGAAGAAAGGGGGAAAAGGCGAGAAGGAAATTTATTCCATAGACCTTACAACTTTTGAATACAAACCCCGGTCTAAATCAAAATTCGCCACAGTAGAAGCGGCCAAGCCGATTGATGATCTTAAAACAAGATTAAAGGCGTTATGTGCGGGTACTGATAAAGCCGGTGATTTCTACCGTCATTTTCATTATGGACTATTTTCGTATATCTCACACCGTGTTCCTGAGATATCCGACGAAATATATCGCGTTGATGACGCCATGATGGCCGGCTTTGGCTGGGAGATTGGTGCCTTTGAAAGCTGGGATGTGCTGGGTATTGAAAGCACTGTGAAGAAGATGAAAGAAGCCGGATATTCCGTAGCGAACTGGATAAACGAGATGCTGGACGCCGGTATCAAGAGCTTTTATAAAGTGGAGAATGGCAAACGGCTGTACTATGACGTAGCTTCAAAAACGTATAAATCGTTGCCCGGTGGCGATGCATTTATCGTGATGAAAAATTTTGAGAACCAGACCGTATGGAAAAACAGCGCCTGCCGTCTCTATCATTTGGGCGATGATGTTTTAGGTTTGGAATGGTATACCAAAATGGGAAGTATAGGCGGTGAAGTGCTGGAAGGAATTCAAAAATCAATTGCCAAAGCAGAAGAAAAATATAAAGGTGTTGTAATTGCCAATGACAGTGCCAATTTCAGTGCCGGCGCCAATGTGGGCATGATTTTTATGCTTGCAATAGAACAGGAATATGATGAGCTGGACATGGCCGTTCGTATGTTTCAGAACACCATGATGCGGGCAAGGTATTCTTCCATTCCTGTAGTTATTGCACCACATGCCCTTACCCTGGGCGGCGCCTGTGAGTTAAGCTTACATTCCGATAAAGTATGCTCTGCAGCAGAGACCTATATTGGTTTGGTTGAATTGGGGGTTGGATTGATCCCCGGTGGCGGCGGTACCAAAGAATTTGTATTACGGGCCGCAGACGAAATGCATGAAGATGAACCGGAAACCATTACACTTAAAAACCGGTTTCTTACCATAGCTACAGCTAAAGTAGCAACCTCGGCGCACGAAGGGTTCGACCTGGGCATTTTACGAAAGGGAAAAGATGAAGTAGTATTGAACCAGGGCCGACGGATCGCAGAAGCCAAAAAGAGTGTTATTGAACTTTATGAAAGTGGTTATGTTACACCAATACAACGAAAGGACATCAAAGTATTAGGCCGCTCGGCATTGGGTGCTTTACTTGCTGGTATCAATGGCATGTGGCGCGCAGGATATGCTACCGATCATGATGCAGTAGTTGCCAAAAAGCTGGCCTATGTTATGTGTGGCGGCGACTTAAGCGAACCTACTTTGGTATCTGAACAATATTTACTGGATCTTGAACGGGAAGCCTTTTTATCGCTCTGTGGTGAAAAGAAAACCCTGGAAAGAATTCAAAGTGTTTTGAAGGGCGGAAAGCCGATCCGCAATTGATAGAAAAACAGGCGTCACATGAGAAAATTTGGCGTACCCGGTTGAGCCGGGACGCCTTTTTTCTTTAAATTACAGAAAAGGCATAAAGGGAAAACCAAGAAATTGAGCATACACGAATACTATCAGCCGTCCCGAATAAGAGAACCACAAACAACAAACTACAAACCATAAACCCCTTCATGGGTGAAGCCGGATTACATACGATTTCTCATCAGCTCATTATCAACTCTGTATTTTTCTTTTATGGAGATGCCGCCACCAAAGAATTGTCCTGGCAAATAGCCAGTGATATCAGCAAACACTGGAACGAACCAAAAGCAAAAATTAAGATCGGCAGCGACTTATTCGATATACAATTTGACATTGACGGCATTTATGAACCCGATCTCGACCCCGAGAAGGTGTGGTACAACGATAACCCCCGCTTTAATTTCTTTCGCATTGAAGAATTTGCCACCGGTAATATTTCTTTTGTAGATGGCATTGGTTGCAATAGCGGATACTTTAAACTGGATAACCTTTTACAAACGTCTACCACGGCCGCTCATGAATACGGTCATACCCTGGGGCTCGTTCACCCAACCAACCTCGATATCAGGGGAATGGCAACACCGGGTATTATGTATCCCCGCGGCACCATATGCGATCCGCCATTTCAATACGACCCCAATGCGGAGCCTGGTAAAACCGGCGGCACGTTAAATCCTGCTCACCGCAGGGTGCTTACCAACGACATTGAAGATTTAAAACTGCATAAATTACTTTTTAATAATGGCCGGGCGATAGTAGGTGAGTTTTCAAGCCTATATCATGAAAAGCATACCCCTGCCGTTATTTGATTAATTTCCAATTTGACATTTCTGGCCCCGCCGGTAATATTTGGCTTGCATCAACGACATACTTGTAGTACTTTTTGTTATTGTCGCCTAATCACTCGCTAAACAGGTAATCATGGCTATTCTTACTGTAGATAAACTCCATAAAAATTACGGCCCTATACAGGCATTAAAGGGTGTTTCATTTTCGGTGCCCGCGGGATCGGTATTTGGTATACTCGGTCCAAACGGCAGTGGAA
>DASUVL010001180.1:0-3040 GCA_036379015.1 Niastella sp. | reverse complement strand
TTCAAATTTCTTTCCACAGTTTTCAGCGAGTATGCGGGCGCCCAATTCCTTGGTCTTTTTGGTTTGTTTAGCCTGAATTTCAAGATCGGCACTTACGCCCTGCATATAACCGCCCAAACTGGGTTGGTGGATCATTACTTCGCCATGTGGGTAGATGAGGCGTTTTCCTTTAGCGCCGGCGCTTAAAAGGATAGAACCCATTGATGCCGCAAGCCCCATACAGATGGTGCTAACCGGACTTTTTATCATTTTCATGGTATCATAGATAACCATGCCGCTGGTAACTACACCACCGGGGCTGTTAATAAAGAATTTGATCTCTTCGCCAGGCTTATCAGCATCTAACAATAACAGGCGGGTTACAATATCTTTTGCTGATTTATCTTCTACAACGCCCCACAGGTACACCGCTCTTTTTTCAAAAAAGAACTTTTCCATTTTCTTGGCTAATACACCAAAATCCTGTTTTTCTTCCTTGCCGTTTTCTTTTGGTTCGTCTTCATCATCCATGCGAAATGGCTGAAATAAATGATTAGAATATCTATGCATGATAATTTTATTTGTAGTTCGATATAATTAGTTGTTCAAAGATCCTGAGCGAAAGCTTGCCCCGATTTGTCGGGGTCGAAGGATCCTCTGCCCCACCCTGAGCGCTCTGAGCGCGTGTCCGCCTTTGGCGGATAGTCGAAGAGCCAAAGGGTCAGCCTAGCTTTCTTTCTTCTCTTTGCGTGGATTGATCAGCAACACTTCATCAACGAGGCCATATTCCTTGGCTTCTTCAGAAGTTAACCAATAATCGCGGTCGCAATCTTTTTCTACCTGTTTAACTGTTTTGCCGGTATGAGACGAAATAGCGTCGTACAGGTTCTTTTTAATTTTTTTGATCTCGGCTACAGTGATCTCGATATCGCTGGCCTGACCACCTATAGCGCCGCTGGGTTGGTGCATCATAACCCGGCTGTGCTTTAAAGCAGTTCGTTTCCCTTTTGTACCGGCGCACAATAGTACAGCTGCCATTGATGCAGCCATACCTATGCAAATGGTAGAAACATCGGGCGTAATGTAATTCATGGTATCATACACACCCAAACCTGAATATACATTGCCGCCGGGTGAGTTGATGTACATCTGGATGTCGCGCGTACGATCGGTACTTTCCAGGAACAATAACTGAGCGGTAATAATGTTTGCCACTTCGTCATTGATCGGGTAGCCCATAAAGATAATGCGGTCCATCATCAACCGGCTGTAAACGTCCATGACAGCAATATTCATGGGACGTTCTTCAATAATATTGGGAGTGAGGTTCGTAACCTGGTGCGTTTGGTAACCATGCAGGGTATTGCTTGAAATACCTCTATGGTGTACCGCGTATTTTTCAAATTCTTTTCCAAGATTCATAGTACTTTTCTATTATTTGAGTTGGCAATTTAAGTTTTTGTGAGAAACCAAATACCGTGCTACATAAAAAAACAGTCATTTTGGCCTAATATCTTCATAAACAAGCCTTTTGCGGCTGCAATACAGGCAGTCAGTCTGGCACAAACAGCCCTTTTTCCCTTCCCGCGGCCCTAACAGCTATTTGCATGTAAAAATGACCGACATACGGAAATCTGGCCGACAGGCGATTTTGATACTTGTTAGGGGTCAATAATTGACTATACAGGCATTAATTTTATTTCGAATGAATAATAATTGCGAAATCAACAATTAAAAACAAACATTGGTTGATAGCGCTTTAAATAAAAAAACAAACAATTGTTTGTAGGAGATTTTGTTAAATGCTCGTTTAGTCCACTTATTTGGTGGAAAAAATTTCCAATATCCATCTTTCTACTATATCTTTGATCTACAAATTGAGTAGACTTATTATGTTTCGTTCCCACACTATACAAATAATGTACATCTCCTGTTGCAACAAATATTGTTGTTGCTTTTAACACGCAATAACTACTCGCTTGTCCGTCGCACTCGCTTTCCAGGTTCCAGATTAATGAATGAAATGAATGATAAACGTATATGAGCTCAACACTACAGTCATACTTGTCAGATTTAACCCACCAATCAGATAGACTAAATATTCAGGAATTTATAAAAGCGCTTACTGAGCAGTTTCCCGGCCAGGTTACTTTTTCTACCAGCTTTAGTTATGAGGATCAGGTAATTGCACATGAAATTTTGAGCAATCAACTCCCTGTAAGTATTTTTACTTTAGATACCGGAAGGTTATTTGCTGAAACGTATTCGGTTTGGAGCAATACCAACGAAAAGTACCATGCCAATATAACCGCTTATTATCCCGACTATCGTTTGCTGGAAGAGTTTGTTACCGATAAAGGCCCGAATGCATTTTATGAATCGGTTGAGAACCGTAAACAGTGCTGCTTCATTCGTAAAGTAGAGCCGCTGAAAAGGGCGTTGGCCGGAAATGCGATCTGGATCACCGGTTTACGGGCTGAACATTCACCCGATCGTAAAGACCTCAGTGTGATTGAATGGGACGAAACCAACCAGATCATTAAATACAACCCCATACTGCACTGGAACACCGAACAGGTAAAAAAATATATAGATAATAACAATGTGCCCTACAATCCGCTGCACGACCGGGGTTTTGTGAGCATAGGTTGCGCTCCTTGTACACGTGCAGTAAAGCCTGGTGAAGATTTCAGAGCCGGCCGCTGGTGGTGGGAAGATGCAGCTAAAAAAGAGTGTGGTCTGCATATTCATAAATAATTATTAACTGAATTCCTGAAAAAAGAAATATGAGTAAGTATCGTTTAGATTATTTGGATCATTTGGAATCGGAAGCTATTCATATCTTCCGCGAGGTAGCAGGGCAATTTGAAAGACCGGCTTTATTATTTTCCGGCGGTAAAGATTCCATTACCCTGGTGCAGCTGGCATTAAAAGCATTTCGCCCCGGTAAATTCCCCTTCCCGTTAGTACACATCGATACAGGACATAATTTCCCCGAGGCATTGAAATACCGTGATGAGCTGGCCAAAACCATTGGCGAAAAATTAATAGTGCGTAATGT
>DASUVL010001179.1:0-9659 GCA_036379015.1 Niastella sp. | reverse complement strand
TGTAGATCCCAGCTATTATAATCCCAAAGACCGGGAACATATTATATATGAGGATACGACAGGTTGTAACGGCATGCGTTTTCAGTACAGGATCAGAGCCGTGGCAAAGGATGGCCGCATCCGCATTGATACGGCTGGCATTCATGTGCAGGGCGCCAGCGAAGTGGTCCTGTATATATCAGCAGCCACCAGCTTTAATGGATTCGACAAATGTCCCGATGCTCAGGGTAAAGACGAGAACAAGCTGGCGGCATCGTTGATTGATAACGCAGTTAAAAAAACATATACAGCCATTCGGGCTGCGCATATAGCAGACTACCAGCAATATTTCAACCGCGTGTCCTTTACCGTGAAAGATACGCTGACAACTAATCCGCAATACAAGTTGCCGACTGATGAAAGGTTAATGGCTTATTCGGCGGGTGCATATGATCCTGCATTTGAAACACTGTATTACCAGTTTGGCCGTTACCTGCTCATTGCTGCATCCCGGCCGGGCGGGCCACCTGCTAACCTGCAGGGTATATGGAACAAAGAGATGCGGGCGCCATGGAGTTCCAACTATACCATCAACATCAATACACAAATGAATTACTGGCCGGCAGAACCAACCAACCTGTCGGAAATGCATTTGCCCTTACTAACATGGATCAAGAGTTTATCCGTAACCGGTGCGCAAACAGCCAAGGAGTTTTATCATGCGAGGGGATGGGTGGCGCACCACAATTCTGAAATATGGTGTACTTCCAATCCTGTAGGAAATAAAGGAGATGGAGATCCGGTATGGGCTAACTGGTACATGGGTGGCAACTGGCTTTGCCAGCATTTATGGGAACATTATGCTTTTACCGGTGATAAAAAGTTCCTGGCAGAAAAAGCGTACCCCATTATGAAAGAAGCGGCGCTTTTTACATTCGACTGGCTGGTGGAAGATAAGAATGGTCGCCTCGTAACAGCACCATCTACCTCACCCGAAAATATGTTCAAAGATAGCGCCGGCAACAGGCAGTCGGTTTCTGTTGCTACAACTATGGATATCTCTATCATTTGGGACCTGTTCACGAACCTGATAGACGCGGCCGCCATATTACATGATACCGCTTTCCAAAAAGAGTTATTTGCAAAACGGGATAAATTATTGACGCTGCAAATTGGCAGCAAAGGACAATTGCAGGAATGGTACAAAGATTTTGAAGAAACCGATCCGCAGCATCGCCATGCTTCGCATCTGTTCGGTTTACACCCCGGGCGTTTAATAACAGCCAGAACAGCACCCGAATATTTCAATGCTGCTAAAAAGACCCTGGAGATACGGGGCGATGAAGGAACCGGATGGAGCAGGGGATGGAAGATAAACTGGTGGGCAAGACTGCTCGATGGCGATCATGCTTATTTACTCGTAAGGCAATTGCTCAAGTATACCAATACGAACGGGGAAAAGTTTACCGGCGGTGGTACGTATCCTAATTTCTTCGATGCGCACCCGCCATTCCAGATCGATGGCAATTTTGCCGGCACGGCCGGTATGACCGAAATGCTTCTGCAAAGCCACTCAGGTTATATTCACCTGTTGCCTGCATTACCAACTGCCTGGAAAGATGGTTCGGTTAAAGGATTGGTAGCCCGGGGTGCATTTGAAATAAACATGCAATGGCAGCAGGGTAAAATTACCGGCGCTACCATACAATCACGTAAAGGCGGCCAATGCGTCATCTGGTCGGCTATACCCATGGTTTTAAAAGGTGTGAAGACAATTGTTGTTAAAGATGGCAATTATTACCTCTCGTCATTCAGAACAGAAGCTGGAGGAACATACCAACTGGTGCCGGAAAAAAAATAAATTAGATCAGCAGGCATGGGCATTGTTATACCTGTGCCTGCTGATTATCTGTTTTTCGTATATAGAACCTCATTCTCCCCATAGTCCTGAATTTGTTCCAGTTTATCTGCAGCGATCCGCTTACCGGAACAGGAATATTTAATGTTTCCTGTAAGAAATACGTCCTTTGCCGGTACTAACATGTTAAAACATACGTGTAGTGAACTTCCAGGAACAGGGATATATATTTAACCAATGGCTCGAGCAGTATAAGGCGCTCATCTTTAAAATAGTACGTGCCTATGGTAATACGCCTATGGACCAGGATGACCTGTTCCAGGAAATTACGATCCAGGTCTGGCGCTCCATTCCCTCGTTCAGACATGAATCGGCTGTTACCACCTGGATCTACCGCATAGGCCTGAATACAGCTATCAGCTGGGTAACTAAAGAAAAGAAATACCGGGTGACGAATGATGCGTTGGAAAAAATTCCAGATGTATTGTCAAGCCATAGCATACCTGCCGAGGAACAACTGGCATGGCTATATGAAGCCATACATGCGCTCGATGAAATTGATCGCTCTGTGGCCTTAATGCTGCTGGATGGCTTTAGTTACAAAGAAATGGCCGCCATATTGGGCATTACCGTTTCAAATGTAGGCGTCAAGATCAACCGTATCAAAAAGCAACTGATTATTCAATCGAAAAAATTTGTTGAACATGGAATTTGAAGAATTACAAAAGATCTGGGATACGCAAAATAACCAGCCATTATATGTTATCAATGAACAGGCATTGCATAACCGCATAGTTGCCAAAAAGCACCAGGTGATCCGTATTGCTGTTCTTACCGAATGGATACTTATAATTGCCAATACCGCGTCGGGGGCATTCGTGTTGCAACAGAATTATACCGGGCGGCGTGGTTTAATAGTTGTTTACCTGCTGGCTGCCTGGATGTTGGGTACTGCACTGTATGTGCTGGTAAACCGCATTCGCAGAATGCGTGAGCAAAAGCAGTTCAACCGTTCCCTGAGTGGCGACCTGCAGCATGCGTTGGCTGCAGCCGGCTACCAGGTGCGCATTTCCAATATCATGCGCTGGAATACGTTACCCATTATGCTTTTGGTGCTTTTAAGCAATTGGGAGGGAGGCCAATCGGTATGGTTTTCGGTGATTGTGGCGCTCTTCTTTGTGCTGGTGTTTATCGCCAGCGGGTGGGAACAGGGCATTTACCGCAATAAAATGAAAGAACTGCAGGTGCTTCAAAAAAAGTTACAGGAAGAAGGCCAGCCATTATAATAGTTAACAGAAGATCTTTATATTCATAGTATATTATCCTATAAGATATATGCGTTTTTTTATATTAATGCCGCTGATCTTTTCCGCCAGTTTCATATTTGCACAACCTACCCAACCTGCTGATTATGGATTGCAGGCTTTTTCGATAACCGATAAAACATTGGGGACTATCCGTTTTTATGTCAGTAGTAAAGGGATCCGGGAAGTAAAACCCGTTCTGCTTGCCCTGGATGGTTCGGGTCATTTTCCATTGGCTACCCTGGTGCTGCTTAAAAAAAACGCTTTTGTTTTTAACTCATTTGATAATGATATACTGCAACTGGCCGATAAGTTCCATGTTATATTGATCAGTAAGCCGGGTGTAAATTTCTGTGATACGGTGCACATAGATAAGGATAGCGCCGGTGTTGCCGAAGCACTAAACTTGTTAACACCTTCTGCGGAATACAGGCGGCGGGCCGGGTTGAACTGGCGGGTGCAGGCTGCATCCAGAGTGATCGACTATGTATACACACATTTGCCGGTGGATAAATTGAAGGTGATTGCATATGGATATTCTGAAGGGGGACAAGTGGTGCCCAAACTGGCTCTCTTGAATAAAAAGATCACACACTGTGCCCCTATTGTGGGCAGTGGGCTAAACCAGTTTTACGATTTTATAGCTGCCGTAAGATTGAAAGCGACGCAGGGGACCATCACCCAACAGGAAGCCCAATACCAGGTGGATTCTTTGTTTGCGCGATTTGCGGCTATTTACGCAGCACCACACAATACGAACCAGGACTGGGAGGGTCATTCCTACCAGCGCTGGGCCAGTTATTGTTCCGATATTCCGATCGACAATCTCATAAAATTGAATATTCCCATTTTTATGGCCGCCGGAAGCACTGATCGCAATTCTCCGGTTTATAGCCAGGAATATGTACGACTCGAATTTCTGCGGTTAGGAAAAAAGAACCTGTCCTTTCATGTGTATCCTACCGACCATTTTTTTAACGAAGTAAAAATGGTGAACGGGAAGGAAGAGATAATATCGCATAAGAAAGAAATGATACAGGATATGATGAAATGGCTTGGTATTCATTGAGACGTATAGTTAATGGCTGAAAAGTGGTTACTTTTCGAGGTGCTGTTTAATGTATAAATTCCCAAAAAGTATAGGGGAAGTTTTTATTTCTGAAATTCCCTGCGTTATTCACACAATATCTTTTATTCCTACGATCACTCCTTTTGGCTTAATTTCGCACGCCAATTTACCTTTGAACAAAAGGAAAACTAAAGTAACACAAACAATAAAATCAATACCTAGGTCTATGCGCCCAGTACGCCTGTTAGCAGCTGCCTGTTCAGTTCTGGTTATGAATGCCTGTTCCAGTGGAGAGGCGAGCACTACCGAACCCAAAGTTTCAGATTCAACTGCTCCAAAAAACACTTCAGAAGTTAAAGAAACAAAGGCGAATGTAACCAGCCCCACGGCCACTACGCTGGATACCGCCCTTTTCAATAAAATGAATATACACCTGGCCAATGGCGATTCATCGGGCCGCTGGCCGGTAAAAACGGCCTATCCCAAACCAGGCGCTATTTTCCCTTTTAACAGGGTAGTAGCATACTATGGTAACTTCTATTCGAAAAAAATGGGTGCCCTGGGTGAATACCCGGCAGATGAAATGCTGCAAAGGCTCACTGCAGAATGCAAAAAATGGGAGGCTGCCGATCCTTCTACACCCGTAATACCTGCGATTCATTATATTGCCGTAACCGCTCAGGGCAGCCCTGGCCCGGGAGGCAAATACCGTGCTCGCATGCCTTTCCACCAGATAGACTCCGCACTGAAACTGGCGGCTCGCATCAATGCCCTGGTATTTATTGATGTACAGGTGGGCTTCAGCAATGTACAGGCCGAAATTCCAGAATTGGAGAAATACCTGAAGATGCCGCATGTGCACCTCGGTATCGATCCCGAGTTCTCCATGAAAACAGGTAAAAGACCTGGTGCTATCATCGGTACCATGGATGCCGCCGACATCAACTTCGTTTCAGATTACCTGGCTAACCTGGCAAAAGCAAACAACCTGCCGCCCAAAATACTGGTAGTGCACCGTTTTACGCAAAACATGGTGACCAACTACAAGAATATTAAAATACAACCCGAAGTACAGCTCGTTATCGATATGGATGGCTGGGGCGAACCTTCGCTTAAACATGACAGCTACAAAGCCTATGTTTGGAGAGAGCCTGTACAATTCGCCGGGTATAAATTGTTCTATAAGAATGACATCCGCAAACAAAACAGTCATATGTTAACACCGGAAGAAGTTCTGGCAGAAAAACCGCAGCCGATTTATATACAATATCAGTAATGTTTTATGAAGTGGAATTATAACAGCAATTATCCATCAATAGAAGATCTTAGAGAAAAAGCTAAAAGAAAGATCCCGAAGTTTGCATTTGAGTACCTGGATGGAGGGTGTAATGAAGATGTGAACTTGCATAAGAATACCGAAGAAATAAGAGACGTAGAGCTGGTGCCCTATTACCTGAGCAAACATACCGGCAGCGATCTGCGTACCGAATTATTCGGTCATGTATATGATGCGCCCTTTGGCATTGCACCGGTTGGGTTACAGGGATTGATATGGCCCAATTCGCCGGAAATTCTGGCAAAAGCAGCTGTTCAGCATAACATTCCATTTATATTAAGCACCGTTACCACTTCGGGTATTGAACGCATCAGCGAAATAACGGAAGGAAAAGCCTGGTATCAGTTGTACCATCCGGCAGAGGATGGGGTACGCGATGATATCTTAAAGCGGCTGGAAGCTTCCGGATATAACGTGTTGGTTTTATTAAGCGATGTACCCTCATTTGGGTTCCGGCCAAGAGATATCAGGAACGGGTTGGCTATGCCGCCCAGAATGACCCTGAATAATATTTTGCAGATCATGGGCAAGCCCGAATGGGCGTTAAAAACCCTGATCCATGGTACGCCCAATTTTGCCACCCTGAAGCCTTATATGCCCAAGGGATTGAACATGAAGCAACTGGGAATGTTCATGAACCGTACTTTTGCGGGCAGGCTGAATGCGGAGAAAATTGCTCCGATCCGCGATAAATGGAAAGGTAAAATTGTAGTGAAAGGAATAGCCAGCGAAGCGGATACTGAAATGTGCATCAAGCTGGGGATTGAAGGTATTATTGTTTCTAATCACGGTGGCCGCCAGCTCGATGCAGGTCAATCGGCCATTAAATCAATGGAACCCATTGTTGACCGCTATAAAGGAAAGATTAAGATCATGATGGACAGCGGTCTGCGTTCTGGTCCCGACGTAGCCAGGGTAATGGCCGCCGGTGCTGAATTTACTTTTATGGGCAGATCATTTATGTATAGCGTTGCGGCGCTGGGCGACAAAGGCGGCGATCATGTGATCGGCATGCTGAAAACCCAGTTAAAACAAGTCATGGAACAGGTTTGCTGCGAACAGATCGTTGACCTGCCTAAACACATCATTAAGTAATTAAGATAAAAGATCATAGTTACGGGGCTGGCCTTTTGGGTCAGCCCCTTTTTTGGGCCCATTTCATCGTTTTCTTCCGGTAATTCATCGATGCACCTACTGCGATTTGCGTAAATTAATTGTATATTTAGTTTCACTGAAAAATACCCTTTCAACCATTTTCTTTTCGAATAAGAGGCAAAATGCCAACCAGAACGGGAGAATATCCGTACAATAGATTAAGACAATATTTGTGGGCCCTATAAAAACATGGATGAAACATCTACTCACTTTTGCTGCCATTGTAGTAGCGTTTACCGGGTTTTCACAATTTCAAACCTGTCCTACTAATATTAATTTTGGTACAGGTGATTTGTCGTTTTGGTCAGCGACTACCGGATTAATGGGCGGGGCAACTCAAACCTATTCCCCACCCAATACAGGGCTAACAACTATTCCCGAATATTCGATCAGCAATACCGGCGTACAGGTTATCACTACTTCCGGCAGTGATCCCTTTGGTGGTTTCCCCACTATTCCCACGATCAATGGATATGCCTATAATTATTCCATTATGCTGGGTTCAACGGCCACTTCCCGTAATCTGGGTACAACCAGTGCCAGACCGGGTGGGTTTACCAGGGCTGTTACCTATACCATCAATGTACCTAACGGTCCCGCTACAGTACCATATACCATGACATATGCGTATGCCATGGTGTTGGAGAACGGGACCCATAATTCAAATGAGCAACCGCTTTTTAAAGCTACCCTTTCCACACAAACCGGCATCATTGCCTGTGCTTCTCCTGAATATTATTTGCCCACTTTTAATAATGCATCCGGCGGCGGCAGTGGAGGAACCGGCGCTACGCTGGATACGGCTACAGCCCTTGCCAACGGATTTACCAATAGTCCTGTTCCTTTCTTGTCTTTTTCAGGAAACAACAATGGCGCTTATTTATATGATGTATGGACTAAAGGCTGGACCGAAGTAACTTTTGATCTTTCTCCATACCGGAATCAGCAGGTTACGCTTACGTTTGAGTCGGACAATTGCAGACCAGGCGCCCATTTTGCCTATGCTTATGTGGCGCTGCGTAATGTGTGCGCCGGGCTGGAGATCAGTGGAAGAAGTCCCGCATGTACCAACACGACCATAGAATATTCAGTACCGGCGCTTGCGGGTGCTACATATAACTGGACGGTTCCACCCGGCTGGAATATTGTGTCAGGCGCCAATACAAATATTATAAAAGTAACAGTAGGAAGTACCGGCGGTATTATAACAAACCAGGAAGTAAATGGCTGTGCCGACTTGAAGGCCACCATGGCAGTAACTACCACGCCACCTACTATTGCCGGAAGAGTGATGAGCGACACAACGGTTTGTGCCGGTGTCAACAGTTGTCCGTTAACGGTTGCCGATGAAGTAGGAAGTGTGTTGAGATGGCTTTCATCAACCGATGGCGTTACCTGGCAGCAGATAGGCGTAACCGCTGATAATTATACTGCACAGAATCTTACCGCATCTACCCGGTACGCTGCCCTGGTGCAAAACGGTGCAGCCTGCACTATTGATACCAGCATTGCTGCTTTTATTACGGTAGATCCCAAAACAGTTGGCGGTGAACTGGATCCGGATCTGATCAATGTATGCCTGGGAGAAAAAACCAATCCGAAACTAACTATAAAAAACCATACGGGAACAGTGCTTAACTGGCAACAATCCTATGATAATGCCAGCTGGAATGATCTTTCGCCTGTTAACACCAATACAACCTACCAGGCGGGCACGGTTACCAGAACAACCTATTACCGCACCATTTTGAAAAGCGGGGTTTGTCCGGCCGATACCAGTGACCTGGCGACGATCCGTTTTTATAATGTGCAAGCGCCGGCAGCTGATATTGAGCCTGATTCATCTTTTATCTGTTATGGCAAATCGGCCGTGTTAAACGCCACCATTACAACCGGCACCAGTTATGCCTGGGGCAATAATGTGCCATTAACACCTGGTGGCAGTGGTACGGTACCCTCACTTCCATATACTATAACCGCCACGGCAACACCAAAATTCACTACCAATGTTGTGCTTTCAGTTACCAATGCCGGCTGTCCCAATGCCTTAAAAGATACATTTTATATACACGTAACTCAGCCGATCATTGTAAACGCGGGAAATGATACGGCAGTAGTTGTTGATCAACCTCTGCAACTAAATGCTACGGTGAACGATCGCAATGCCAATATCTGGAGTTGGGTTCCGCCCACCAGTTTGAACAATCCTAATATTCATGACCCGGTTGCCATATACAACATGAATGCACCGGCTGCCATCACCTATGTGGTAACCGCGCAAACGATCGCCGGTTGTTTGGGCACGGATACCTTAACGGTAAAGATCTTTAAAACGGGCGCCGATGTTTTTGTGCCATCGGCGTTTACACCAAATGGTGATGGCCGCAATGATGTCATCCGTCCTGTTCTGGCGGGAGTAAAACAATTAAACTTTTTCAGGGTATATAATCGCTGGGGACAAATGGTTTTCAACACCAGCGAGATAAACAAAGGATGGGATGGAAACCTGGGCGGCAGCAAGCAGGCAACCGAAAACTTTGTTTACATGGTGCAGGCGGTTGATTATTTAGGAAAGGTAATTGTGAAAAGAGGGAGTTTTGTGCTGGTGCGATAACATCCCCGTCCTTATGTTATTACAAATATTCGCTATACTTTCGATTGAAGGCTTCACTACACTTCCCTGTTTCCCTATGATCCTGCGATAATCTTTCCCCTTGATAATTTGCGTGTTGGCATACCTGCTATACATAATGGTGCAGCAAAATGAAAGTATTATACCGGTAAAGTTGATTTTGGTCAATAATCATGACATCGAAATTTGAAAGAATGCTTATCTAAGTGTTTTCCTTTTCGTTGTAACCATACCGCTATACCACAAGCATTTATATACTAACAATAACGAAATGCTTAACCGATTTGCCTGGTTGTTCAAAAAATCGGTTAATTTTTTTTGATTTT
>DASUVL010001178.1:0-8603 GCA_036379015.1 Niastella sp. | reverse complement strand
TATGGGTTCGGGCAATGGACTGGCGTTGGCAGCTGGTATTCCCAAAGCCAGTGCAAAAGCCCTGGACATTATTTTTACCGGCAAAGCTATTTTAACCGATGGCTTTATGGTGAATGAACATTTCGCCTGTATGCTTTGCGGACTGGGTTTTGATGCCCAGGTAGCGCACCAGTTTGCCGATGAGCCTAAAAGAGGTTTGGGCACCTATGTTTCTCTTACGACCCGTCACTTTTTTTCGGCCAAACCATATCCCTTCCGGGTAATTGCCAACAAGCTGGAATTCACTACAGAAGCCTTTTTCCTAAGCATTGCCAACAGCAATCAGTTTGGAAATAATTTTACCATTGCTCCCCAGGCCATTTTAAGCGATGGGTTGCTGGATGTAGTGATCGTAAAAAAAATTGCCAAGCCGTTGTTGCTGTTATCCGTTATGCGGCAGGTGCTGGCCGGCCGCATCAGGCGGATCGAAAACTCCATGAATTCACCTGTTATTTATTTTCAAACGGAAGAACTGTTCATCAGCAATCCGGCAGAGGCGCCCATTCATATTGATGGCGAACCCTGGGAATGCCAACGGCAATTAAATATTAAAGTATTACCGCGTTATTTTAAACTGATTCACGCTAACGTATCGTAAGCGTATGTGATTTTTTTATCAGCCGGTTAAACTGGGCAAATGTTTGCTGGTTGCGGATGCTTTTAAGCGCGCTGGCAATATCCTTTTTCTCACTTTTGGTGAGATGGAAATTCAAAGCAGCGCGGGCATCATTCTTTTCAGGGGTGTATTGAAAGCAAAGACTGTAAAAATAATTTCCCATCATTGACTGAGCCAGGCCCATCAGGTCATTCTGACTATACTCCTGCATCTTATACCAGTTGTATTCGAGCAATAACATGGGTTTGGTAGCTATTTCGGTTATACTGGTTGACTCGTATGGATGTTCCCAGCCTCCTGTTTTCCGGTCGCGGATGTGAATTAATACCACGCCTGCGGTGTTTTCCCGTATCCATTGCTGAAATACCTGGATGAACCGAAGTGCTGTTTCCTGACCGTAATTATCCCGTATACCGGCATCCATTACGTCAATGACCGGATTGCTGGGCAGCCATACATTCGGCAATACATATGGAAATGTTGCATTCATGCGCAGGGCTGTGAGCATACGCAGGTTCAGGGGATCCTGTTTTGAAAACAAGGCCTGGTAATCTACCGCATCGGGTTCGGCATCTGTAATATGGCTGCTGTCATAGGACGGCCGCATCAAAAAGCTCAGCGGCTGCGTACACACGATCATTTTGCGGCCATCGCGGGTTACGACTGAATTAAACAGCATCAGCGGTATACGCGCATTTTTTTCATCGTCGTACCAGTCTTTCAATTGCTTGTTCAGCATACCGCGGGTATTGTCGTTCAGCTTTTGCTCAAAAGCATAACCACGGTCTTTAATATATTCATACGGTCCTACCTTAAACCGTTGTGCAGGCGCTGCCAGATCGCGGGCTACAAAAGAAGTAAACAGCGGATTCAGCAGATCGTTTGAAATATCGTTGAGGTATTTTTTATCCAGAATATTAATAGGTTCACCTGCCGCCCTGGCCCTGCTCAGTTCACGAAAATAAGAGGCGCCCAACATGCCACCCGACGCGCCTGTAATAAGCACGGTTTTATTCATCAATTCACCATGGGTCATGCTATCAAGGTGCTGCAACACATTCATGGTAAAGGTGGCGCTACGGTTGCCACCCCCGCTCGTTGTTATCACAAACATCAGCGGCTTTGCTTCGGTTTGTTTCTTTTTCCAGTTCTCGAGAATGGAGATCAGGTTATTTTTGTCATGCTGTATCTTTTCGGGTGTGCACAACGATAACAATGATTCGGCTGTATATAACGGCCGCTGGTCTTTGTTCTTATAATTAAGCCCATAGGCTTTGTTACTGGGATCAATTATTTCGTACCTGTATAATACGTTTGTAACAAGGAATAAAAAGATTACGAAAGGTATGCTCCAGCTTTGCAGAAAATAGGAAAAGGCGCCGGATACGGCAATCAAAATGGCAAAAAACAGTGTTATACCGGCAGCTGCGGGTAACTGGAATAGTGGATTATCCAACCAAAAACCCAGCAATATCAGCCCGATAAAAGCAATGAAAATGGAGACCACCGCGGCAAAGTGGTGCCGGCTAAAGATGGTTTCTATAAATTCACGGCTGTAGTGCGATACGTCGCGCACTTTTTTGAGTTTGAACATAGCACTCAGGTACCACTCTACGCTTATCAGCCGGCTTTGATTGAGTTTTGTTTCTCCTTTTTTAAACTGGGCTTTAAACAGCTGTGGATTACTGATAACCGGGGTAAGGCGCCGGATGATATTCTTATCTGCCCTGAAAAAATAAAAGAGGGAAATTACAACGATCAAGATCAATCCGCTTACAAATCCCAGTACCAGCAAAGCAATTTCTCCAAACGACATCAGTTCTTTGTTAAGGTCAAATGCCACAGCCTTTATAAAATAAAAAATAAGGAATATCAGGGGGATCACCCCATTGTTGATGCAATATTTTAAAAAGGGGTTAGATGTGGTGGCTAAAAAACGAAAATGGCGACTGAATAAAATGAACGTGGTAATATTCCAGCTCATAATAAAAACGCCAATGGCCATACCCACAAACAGGGCAGCCACCATGCTCACATTGCCCAGGTATTCGGGCGCCAGGTACAGGGAGTCGGCACCGAAGGATTTCATGAAAGTACCATTCAATGTACTGAACAGAACAAACCAGAAGATCAGCAGTACCTGGAATTTTTTAAAGTGCAGCATAACCAGCTGCACAGGAAATGAATGATATAATCCGTTCAAAAAAAGTTTCATACTAACACCCCGGCATTTTAATAAAAGTCTTTCGTCCCAATATACTACTAAAACGAAAAGACAGTGCCAAGATTATGAAGGTTGCTTAAAAGATGATGCCCGGGTAAGAAATAACATGGCTACCAGGCTGAGCACTAACAACATTCCAATAATCTGGTGTAACTGCGCCATCCATTCAAACGTACCCCAGCGGTTAGGAATTATGCCAGTACTGGTTAATACTGATAGAATTCCCAATATTACCTGTACAGTTACCAGTAATAATGGCATGCGACGAGCCTGGCTGAAAATTGAACTGGCAGGTCTTATGCGAAAAAGCTTTACAGAGTAAATTATTATCAATATTAATAACGTATATGCCAACCCCCGGTGCACAAAATGGATGGTGACCTTATTTTCAAAAAAATTAAGGGTTACCGGCTCTTCCTGTAATAATCCATCGGGTACCCAGCTGCCGTTGATGGTTGGCCAGGTAGGCGCCACGGTGGCTGCTTTATGGCCGGCCATTAACGCCCCGAATATTAATTGCACAAATAAAATAACGATCAATACCCACGACCAGCGATAAAGGCCAGGCAGGTTGATCCTTTTTTGTGAAGGAATTTTTATCTGCAGCGCCAGCCAGAAGGCATAACTTATTAAACCGAGGGCAAAAACAAAGTGCATGGCCAATTTGGTTGGGCGTACATACACTGCGTCTCCCTTCAATCCGCTGGCAACCATGATCCACCCGATGGCTCCCTGCAGGGCGCCCAGCAAAAAAAGGATCAGCAACGGATTCACCATTTCCTTTTTAAGGTATTTTTTTGCGATCAGGTATACAAATCCTACTACAAAAGCCACGGCTATGAGCCTGGCCCAAAGTCGGTGAAACCATTCCCAGAAAAAAATGAATTTGAAATCTGACAGGGTGAACCCGGTATTCAGTAACCGGTATTGAGGAGTTTGCTGGTATTTATTAAACTCAGCCAGCCATTGTTGTTCATTTAGCGGGGGCAATGAACCAGTAACTACTTCCCATTCGGTAATAGACAAACCAGACCCGGTTAAGCGGGTGACGCCGCCCAATACCACCTGCACCAATAACATGATCACCCCTAAAAATATCCAGTTCGATACGGCCCGGTTGGCACGTTGTTCAAAAGATATGGTATTCATTGCGGCGCAAAGGTAAGGCAGAAGAACAATGTGATAATGTGATAATTTGCTAATATGCTAATGGAATACAGGGTACCAGTTGCCGGTTAGCAGGTTTTGGTTTCAGGGCCTCATTTGCCGAATTCCGATTCATCCCGGCCCAGCCGAGACCGTTTTCAGTTAATTATCAAATTATCACATCATCAAATTATCACATTAGCTATTGCGCCACCTTGATATATCCCCAGCCTTCGTGCTGTTTGGTTACAATTTCATATATGGCATCGGGCACAATATCTACACCGGCTATTAACTGGCTTTTATCAACGTTTTTGCGTTTCATGGTGGCGGCACATACTTTAAAACTGGCTTTCTTGTTACTGCTCAATTCCTGCACGGCATCTGCAATGATCGATTTGTCTTTCATAACCATTTCCAGGGCATCGCTATATATGGCTACTTCCAACTGAGCGTCTGGGCGAGCCTGTGATATGCCACGTATTTGCCTGATAACTGTTTTGTGAGCAGCCGTATCGCTACTCGTAATATCAAATATCACTCTGTACGCTGCTGTTTGCGCCATGGTTAGTACCGGCAGCAAAATAAACACAGTGATAAACGTACCGTTCTTAAACATATAATTTGTTTTAGAAAGTAAATAAATAAATGAACTACGGCGTAGTGGCCTGTGATCACATTAACCAACATAAGGCATACGGGCACCCGCTACTTTTTCTTTTTGGCGTCTTTCGCCTGTTGAATTGGACCAAACGGACCGAATTTATGTTGCTGTTCAGAAAAAGTATCGCCATACGGGCCAAAGGGATAATCAACAGGCTTGGTGTTTTTATCAGGCCAATCCTTTGACAGGTCTTTATAAGGGTGGGATTGTGAATTAATAAATGCAGCTACGTCCCAGGCCTGTTCATCAGTTAGCTGTGCATTGCCATGAGAAACACCAAACGGCATATTGTCTTTTACATAACCGGCCATTCTTGATAACCGGTACAAACCGGCGCCTATATTATAACTATCCGGCCCCCATAATGGCGGATACAGGTAGCCGATACCTGAAACGGTATCGCGCTGACCAGCGCCATTGGCGCCATGACAGAGCTGGCATTTTTCAATAAATACTATTTTCCCTTTGGCAGAATCAGCCATACGATCTAAGTTTTTCAACGGAGAAATGCCCGAACCCAATGGTTTTTTATCCTTTGGCACATCTGTACCCAACCAATGCATATAAGCTACAATAGCCCGCATTTCCCGGCTGTTGCTGTCCAACGCTTTACCGTTGAGGCTTCTTTCCAAACAGTCATTTACTCTTTTTTCAATGTTTTCAACCGTACCACTGCGGTCGCGGTATCGGGGGTAGGTAGATGCAACTGCACTATAATTATTTCCCCAGGGTTTAGTACCCGCCGCCAGGTGACAATTCTGGCAGTTCATGCCGTTCGAGATATGCGCTACTTTTCCTTTCGGTCCCAGGTACCAGGATGTGCGGGCGATCAGTTCCCGGCCATAGCGTATTTGGTCGCCGGCGGCTGTATGTGGAATCGTGTTTGAGTCGGGCGCCTGCCACTCCATTTCCGCTTCATCAGTTACCTCCACGATTGCTTTTTGTTTTGTACTGTCTGGGTTATGTAGATGAACATTCACCCAAATGGCAACAGGCACTCCTATTACCAATAATACAGCTAGCATCTTTCGGTTCATAATATAGCAGGCAAATCGAGTTTATGTTACATGCCGGGTGATGAGAAAAACCGGCATGTAACATGAAACTGGTATGTTAAGGGGTAAATAGAAAATTCAAATCAACATTGGTCGTTCTTAGCCGGCAAAGCAATAGGTGCAGCCCTTTTCCTGAGCCCGGCCCAATGCCCATACACCGGAGGGAACAATCTGGATGTTTGGCAATACACCAGCCAGCCATTCTTTTTTCACTGCTTCAGCATCCATTTTCATCTTTTCAGCAGCCACTGCGCTATAAACGGTTATCGCCATATTGCATGCACAGAACAGCACACCACTATCCATTAATTGATTAATACCAATGGGCACACTACCTATGCCTGGTACTTTGAAATCTTCTTTTGGTTGCCAGAATGGATTATGGGTGGCAGGTTCTTTGGTTAAGGGATCATGGGCTTTGTGCTGTTCACCCAATTTATATTTAGCCCATAGATCGCTTTTCAATGCATAAGGAATGGCATCGTGACGAAGCACAACTACCACACCGCAATCTTTTTCAGGCGTTCCGGTGGCGGCATTCGTAACTAAAAAGATCCTGGGCCATGCGAATGGCATTAATTCATTTGGTTGTGTGGCATCAAATACAATGCGATGCTTCCCTTTTATTTTATTAAAAAATGCCTCAGGATCAGCCAAGTCATTTCCGGATAGGTCATACCCTGCCTGCGCCTGAAAGGGGGCAAAAGAAACTGCACTCAGCGCAACTGCGCCGGCGGCGAGTTTTCCCAAAAAGTCGCGGCGTGATTCAGCATTTACATTGGTTTGCATATACAGCAATTTTAGTTTTAGAATAGGAAGAAAAAATTAAAACCATATATAATGAAACCGACCCAGGTAGACCGTTACAGTCCACTGGCTTTATTTGTAAACAGGTAAAGGCCGGCTATCATTCCGGCATGGGCATATGGATCGACTCATTCATGGAGTAGGTAAAGTAATTCGCAAAATCCCCTTGTGACGGTACAACTAAAAATCCCTTGATGTTATAAACAATTCCCCGATAGTGGTTAATCAGAAGTTTGGAGACGGCTGGGTTCTACAGGTATAAAAAAAATAATAGAGTGGATGAGGTTCACTAAAATAAAACTAATATCAGGCAGGAATCTCCGTTCAATAGATATGAAACCAGCAGCTACTTAAATCCATATTAAAGATACTTATTCTATATATTCACAGCCAAATTAATGTGGCAATTTTTCGCGCAGGCGGCCGTACACCCAGGTACCTGCAATGGCGCTCAATAAGGTAACAATTACTACTGTAGCACCGGTTCCTATCAATGCGTACAACGGACCAGGGCATGCACCGGTCAAAGCCCAGCCGGCGCCAAATAACAAGCCACCATAGATCTGTCCTTTGTTGAATTGTTTGGGATGCAATTCAATAGGTTCGCCATATATTGTTTTCACTTTGAATTTTTTGATCAGCCACACCGAAATAATGCCGGTAGCCACAGCTGTACCAATTACGCCATACATGTGAAAACTCTGCAGGCGGAACATTTCCTGGATGCGGAACCAGGAGATCACCTCTGCCTTAACTAACAGAATACCAAACAACAAACCGGCAATCAAATACTTGATCGAATGCCACCACGGATGTTGAATACGTGATTCATTGATACAAATGGTGTCAAGCGAACGTACTTCAAAATCGGTATTGGTTTCTATTAATATCGCCGGTTGAGTGATTTTATCTTTCGTTTCCATGTTCAATGTCTTAGAGGTTTAATACAACAGGTACAATCAAATTCGCGGTAATAAATCCGCCAATCATAAAACAACAGGTGGCTACCAAAGAGGGCCATTGCAGGTTAGATAACCCCATGATAGCATGCCCCGAAGTACAGCCACCGGCATACCGGGTGCCGAAGCCCACCAAAAACCCTCCGGCAACCATTAGTATGAAACCGCGAACGGTTAACAATGCTGGCCAGTTAAACAAATCAACCGGAACAATGCTTGTGTACGTATGAATATTATACTGTTGCAGGTCGTTCACCAATTTTGGATTAACTGCTATAGGCTCTCCATTATTTAACAGACTGGTTGCTATGGCTGCGCCTAATAATATGCCGGTTACAAAAAACAGGTTCCAGCTTTCTTTTCGCCAGTTGTATTTGAAAAAAGGGATATTGGCAGGAAAACAGGCTGCACAAATATGCCGTAAGGAAGAGGAAACCCCAAACGCTTTATTACCCATGATCAACAAGAGCGGTACTACCAACCCTATCAAGGGGCCTGCTACATACCAGGGCCAGGGTTGTTTGATCCATTCCCATAATTGCATATTAACTAAGTTTTTGTAAAAATGACGATTTCATAAAAAAAGCTGTGCGACATAAATCACACAGCTATAAGTTAATGAAATTTTTGCTGTCACGTATTTAATTAAACGAGGGCCTTTTACAGCATGGTTGACGGACAAACATAATCTGTTAGCGAAAATTTACGGGAGTCTTTAATGGCTTTAAATCCGCCTTTTACATCAATCAGGTTATCAAATCCTCTTGCCTTTAAAATTGAAATAAAAATCATGGAGCGGTAACCACCGGCGCAATGTACATACCATGTTTTATTTTTATCTACCAGTTGCATACTATCATTGATATAGTCAAGTCTGGCATTTACCGCACCTTTAACATGTTCAGCATCATATTCGGTGTTTTTACGTACATCCAACACGTTTATATTCTGGCTTGCTTCAGAAGCAGTTGCCAGTTCATCAGCTGTAACAGAGGTAATGGTATCGATCTCTTTTCCGGCTTTTTTCCAGGCAGCCAATCCCCCTTCTAAAAATCCTATGGCGTTATCATAACCAACTCTGGCCAGCCGGGTA
>DASUVL010001177.1:0-6136 GCA_036379015.1 Niastella sp. | reverse complement strand
TACTTGGTGCAGTGCGCAGGCAACTTACCGTGCAATTCATTTTTGAGTCACTGCTTTTCGCAACCATTTCAGCCATTCTTGCCGTTCTTTTGATGCAATTGATCATGCCAGTCTATACCCGTTTTTTAGGATATAAACTTCCGGCTTACTGGAACAACCCCTGGTTATATATTTTTACCATTGGTGTTATTGCCATTATTGGGGTTTTTGCCGGCAGCTATCCTGCTTTATTGCTATCTTCCTTTTCACCCATCGAATCGCTCAAAGGAAAACTAAAAACGGGTTATTCCGGCACGTTCTTCAGAAAAACGTTGGTTGTTTTTCAATTCGGCATTTCGGTATTACTGATCATCTGCGTAACTATTGTGATGCAGCAAATGCACTATGTAAATAGTTCCGATCTGGGTTTTGCCAAAGAACAATCCATGATCATAAGACTTGATAATAACGCGATATACAATAAAAAACTTCAGTTAAAAAATGAGCTGCAGCGCGACCCTGCTGTGATAAGCGTTTCATTAATGACAGGAGAACCCGGTGGCTTTCATGATGGGTACACCATGGAGGCTGAAAGCAGGGTTGGTGAAAAAATTCCTGTAAATACGGAGTTCGCAGACTTCGAATTTGTAAAAACACTCGGATTAAAAATAATCGCAGGACGGGATCTTTCTCCTGAATTTGCCACAGACTCTGCCGAATCGGCGCTCATCAATCGTACTGCTGCCGCAAAACTGAATTATACTCCTGAACAAGCCGTTGGCAAACGGATAAAAACCTTATCTGTAGATAGTTTACACAGAACAATTAGAGGTGTAGTGGAAGATTATCACTTTACATCCCTTAAACAAACGATAGCGCCACTGGTGATCTCCCCCGGCAGAAAAACCGACAGGCGACTTGCATTGATAAAGCTTAAAACGGCCAATTTGCAACAGGCCATTGAGCGCATTAAAAAAATGTACAAAAGCGCCGCGCCTGATTACCCCTTCGAGTATGAATTTCTCGATGAGCGGTTTGACCAATTGTACAAATCTGAAATTAAACAGGAAACTTTATTGACCATATTTTCCGTTATTGCCATCTGCATCGCCTGTTTGGGTTTGTTTGGCCTGGCATCTTATACAGCCATAAAAAGAACAAAAGAAATAGGCGTTAGAAAAGTGTTAGGCTCCTCTGTACAAAATATTGCGCTGCTGTTATCAAAAGATCTAATGAAGCCCGTATTACTGGGAACGGTAATAGCAATACCATGCGGATACCTGTTAATGCAAAAATGGCTTGAAGGATTCGCTTACCGCACCAGCATTCATTGGTGGCTTTTTGCCACGGCGGCCATAATAGCTT
This sequence comes from Niastella sp., assembly GCA_036379015.1. Lineage (GTDB taxonomy): Bacteria > Bacteroidota > Bacteroidia > Chitinophagales > Chitinophagaceae > Niastella. The sequence continues at coordinate 4,792 of DASUVL010001177.1, read as the reverse complement.
TATTAATTGCATTATTTACCATAAGTATCCAAGCGGTAAAAGCAGCAATGATAAATCCGGTAAGAACATTAAGGAGCGAATAACCGCTGAATGACTGGCGCAGATAAAAAAAGGTTCACATTTCTGTGAACCCTTTTGATGTGGAACCTCATCTGCGTTAATAGCTTAAAAAGCACCTATCTCCGACAGGAATGTTGAATTCGCAACACCCCATACGGTGGTAACTGTTATCCTGAAATATTTTGCTGGCATGGGTGTGGCAAACAGGAAAAACTGCCTGGCGTTCACTGCCGCCAGTTCGTAATTGCCTGCGGCTTTCCATGTGGTGCCGTCTGTGCTCACATCTACATTAAACGCCTTCGGCGAGCCATTGGTTACATTTTGCCTGCGTGTTACAATAACGCCGTTAAGCGATATAGTTGCACCCATATTAATGGACACATGATGCGGCAACGGAGGTTCGAACCCATCCCATTGACTGGTCCAGAAAGTACTGGTATTGCCATCCAATACAAATACAGCCCGCCCGTTGTTGGGACCTTCACCTGAAGCTTCCTGTGAGTCGAATTCGTAAATACTCCAGTTAGTACGGTCAAGGGAAGGATCTTCCGCTTTTACAATAAAAAAGGCGGTGCTTTTTTGTGTATTTATTGCAAACCCGTTACCAACACTTGCGATGCCAACAGGTATCATATAATTATGATCTTTCTGTAACTTTTTTGAGCTTATCTTAAATGAAATGTTTTCGCTGATGGAATTGCCTGACTTTATAACCGCTGTAGTCGTTGGAAAAGTAAATACGCTGTCGGGGATCTTCTCAAAAAGAGGCAGTCCTGCACCTGACCTTGCCGCATTAATGGAATCCCATTTGGAATAATCAAGTTTAAAACTTACTTCCACATCACCCGGGGACTTCTGGTATCCTGACCCGCCAAAATAGGCATTTACGTCAAATGGAAACAAGCTATCGGCCTGCCCGGTTGCCCTTGTTACTACAGAGATCGTGGTGTATCCATTATTGTCGGCACTACCACTTACCGCCTGCGACATATAAATTTTAACATCCCCGTTTTCTTTTGAAAACGTTTTATCTTTTTTACAACTGCCCATTGCCATAATGAGACAGCAGCATAAAGTATTTATTATTATTTTCATTTGTTCTCTTTTTTAATAAGCGATACTGTTACTATTAAAAACATTTTATCACCAACCGGGGTTCTGTGGCAATAACGCAGGGTTAAGCGTCAACTGATCAATTGGCAAAGGATACAAGTATAGCTTATCGTTCCATGTTCTTGCTGTAATATTTGTATATACCCTGATATAATTATTGGCATCTACCTGTATGCTGCTGATTTGAGAAGCAGGATATTGTGCGCGTATGGCCGGCGTTAGCTTCATACCCAGGATCGTTTCTGCGTTTTCAATCAATTTGCCTGCTTTCCATCGCACAAGGTCATCATAACGGAATCCTTCACCGATCAGTTCGATCCTTCTTTCCCTTCTTATTTCATCCAGTAATACAGGGAGTGAAGGAAAATCTGATTTGGGATCTTTCACCAGAGAAGCAATCACCATAGGCGTCATGCCAACCCGGTCGCGTATTTTATTGATCGTATTGTTAATGACAGTTTGATCGGCTTCACCCAGCTCTGCTTTTGCTTCTGCATAGTTGAGTAAAACTTCTGCATAGCGAAATATAAACAGGTCAAGTGTACTCTGGTTAGCATTCCATTGTGCCGGATCAGGACTATATGCTTTAATAGCGCCATATCCTGTCACTACAGATGGAATACGCGGTAGCGTCATCAGGTCTTTGGTACCATCGGCATTGTTCTTAAAAGAAAAACCGCGGGTAGCTATGATCTGGGTGAACCGGGGATCGCGGTTTATCAGCTCTGCACCCAAAGAATCGTCTCCTTTGTATAAAGGGCTTACTGAAGTTGGTAATCCATCGCTGCATAAAAAAGAACGCACAAAATTTTTACTTAATGCCGGCCACACATCGGATATACTGCGTGTGGTATTATGCATGTTCACGTCTTTAATATATCGCCTGGCGAGGATAGCTTCTTTATTTCCTTTTAATTCTTCCTGAATAAATAAATTGTAATAGTCTGTTGCAGCGTTTCCTGTTTTATAAATAAGGTAACGATTGCTGTTTATTAACGCTTCAGATGCGGTAATGGATGCCCGCAAATAAGTCTGTTCGTCGCCCAATCCCCAGTATTTGCGATAAGTACCTTCCCATAAACATATTCGCGATTTTAAAGCCTGTGCTACATCTTTGGTAATGCGCCCGGCAAACTGCGAATTGGTGGCATCTGCTGTATTGGCTACTGCAAAGTTGAGATCGGCTAACACAGAATCCATTATTACCTTATGGGGCAAACGAGGTCCGTAAAGCTGTGCCAACGAGGTATCTGTAAGGTCTTTTGAAAGCCAGGGAACAGCGCCGAACCGTTGTACTTTTTGCCAGTAAAAAAGCGCCCTGAAAAAACGGGCTTCACCGGCATATATAACCTTTATAGCATTGTCTATCTCTGCACGGTCGTAGCGTTGTAAAAAGTAATTTATATTGCGGATATTGGCCCAGTTTCCCGGCGCCCAGCCGCCGCCACTTGACGGTATGGTAAGCTGGCCGGCCAAAAACTGGTTGATTGCCCCAGGCGCAAAATTGTCTGAATTAAAATCATTGAAAACATTTTGCGGGAGAGGCGAAGGGCTTTGTACCGGCAAAGAGTCATAAAACTGATTTATGTACAGCTTCAGGTCGTTCTCATTTTTAAAGTAAGTAGGCTCACTTATACCATCCTGCGGAAACCGGTCGAGAAAGTCCTCTTTTTTGCAAGCACTGAAGGCTATTATTATAAGTATTGATATTGATATAATCGCTTTCATGTTCAGGTGATGTTTGATATTAAGAAATTACAGTCCAACCTGCAGTCCGAATGTAACTGCCCGACTTAACGGATACGCAGTGGCGCTCAGCAATTCAGGGTCAAAGCCTTTGTGCAGTTTGGTCATTTCAAAAAGGTTCTGACCGGTAACATAGGCCCTTACACGGTCGACTTTAAACCTTTTTAGTAAAGCACCCGGTACTGAATAACCGAGCGTGGCCTGCTTCAGGCGGGTGTATGCAGCGTTTTGTTTATACTTTGTCTGCGTTTGTTGATTCCACCATGAGCCAAACTGTGTGAGCGGGTAATAGGCATTCCTGTTATCGGGTGTCCAGCTATCCTTTTGGTATTGCATGGGAACACCCCATTCATCATCAGCGAACGCCCAGAAATAGGTGCCGCTTAACCAATAATCTCTTTTAAGCACACCTTGAAAAAAGAGGGTTATATCAAATCCTTTATATTCAGCCGACAGGTTCAAGCCAAACCTGTACCGGGGTGTCTGATTGCCGAGAATGCGCTGGTCACCGGGATTGGTTACCGTATTGTTGCCCACATCTATTTTCCCATCGCCATTCAGGTCGTGGTATTTAATATCACCGGGCACCCACCGGCTATAACCGAGCGTGTTTTGAGAAGGTGATTTTTGAACTTCTTCCTGCGATTGGAAAAAGCCATCCGTTGTATAACCCCAGACATCTCCAAATTTTATCCCTTCATAAAAATTACTTAAAAGACCGGTTGGATTGAGATCGTATTTAGTGACGGTGGACCTATAATCAGAAAGATTAAATGCCACACTATAATGAAGATCATCTAAAACTTTGTCTTTCCAGGCGAGGTTCAGTTCCCAGCCTTTTGTTTCCAATTCAGCTGCATTGCGCGATGGCGGTGCTGTACCTAATACGGCAGGCAACGGAAAGGAACCTACCAGCATGTCGCGTGTGGTACGGGTATAGCGGTCAAAAGCGAGAGTGAGCCTGTTGTCGAGCAGCGAAGCATCGAGCCCCAGATTGAATGTTGTTACCTTTTCCCAGGTAAAATTGGCATTTACCAGGCCGGGAGCACCTACGTAAGGGCTGGTAAGGTTATTGTCGAAAACATATCCACCCTGGCCAACTGGCATAGTAGCAATATAAGGATATGTAGAGCTGGTTGCCTGGTTGCCCAATGTACCATAGGATCCCCTGATCTTTAACTGGTCAACATATTTTGTAAGGGGTTTGAAGAACTTTTCTTCCGAGATCCGCCATCCGCCCGATATGGAAGGCGCAAAAATATAGCGGTTGCCGCGCGGGAATCGGGATGTGCCATCGTAGCGGCCATTCACCTCGAGCAGGTATTTGTTGTCAAAGAAATAATTCAGCCGGAAAAAAGAACCGCTTACGGCCCATTCTGATTGGGCTGCACCCACAACCGGCGACGGATCATAATTTGGCACCAGGCTTGGGAGCGTGGGATCGATCAGGTTTTTGGCGGTTACTGAAAAATTCCTGTTTTGTTTCAACTCTTCGTTATATCCCGCCATTGCCTTAACGTAATGCTTTGACGCGAACGTATTTTCATATTCAATATAACCATTCAATGCATAATAGCCATTGTTGCTGTTGGTTTGCAGCAAACGACTGGGCGTTGTCCATGGATAAGTACCCAGTAACACCCCATTGGCGCCGTATTCACTAAATGCTTTATAATGTTGTGTTCTATTGTAGTTATAGGTATTCCAGGTATAATCTGCCACAATTCTTACATGGTCAACCGGTTTAATAACAACGCCTCCTGAAAGCCACAGATCGTTGATGGTATATTTCTGCCGGCCATTCAGGCTCATCAATGCAAACTGATTGGTAAAACTTCCCTGCCCTGAAAAGTGGCCATCGGGATGGTAAACA
>DASUVL010001176.1:0-2193 GCA_036379015.1 Niastella sp. | reverse complement strand
ATATACGATCTTACCACCGGGTTCTACAAGAATAGTATAAGGTAAAGCGCCCTGCCAGGCGGGATCAACCGCTTCAATGAGTTTGTATTTATCATCTGAGGCAAACAGGTAATTGGTATTGGAGGCCTGTTGCTGCTGCAGAAATTTCAACACTTTGTCTTTTTTTGTGGGGTCATCGGCACTGATGCTGATGAATTCAAAATCACGCCGCCGGTACATCCGGTTAATGGAAATAAAATCCGGAAACTCGGTAACGCATGGACCACACCAGGTAGCCCAGATATTGATCAACCGCAGTTTATCAGAATTATTTTTCAGCAATTCCTTAAGGGCTGGTTCTTCTATTGTATTCAGGGTTACAGGTTCTTTGGCCCACTCTTCATGTCCCTTTTTTACCAGGGATGTTTTCTCCGCCCATTTAACGGAACAGCCAAACACTTTGGTGGTTGCAACCGTAACCGGTTTGTTTTGTATTAAAGCTTCTATCGCATCACGGGTATTTAGCTCGGTGGGTGTTTTGGTCGGCTTTTCTACATTATCAATCCGGCCCTGGTAACGGAGCTTGCGTGCTTTATCAAATATAAAAACATGTGGAGTAGCCACGGGGCCATATGCTATGGCAGTGGCCTGTGCATCACCATCGTATAAATAAGGGAAGTTATAATGCTTTTGTTTCGCCCTGGCTTTCATTTCTTCAAACGAATCACTCATATCTGAATATCCTAATTCATCGAGCCGTACCGATTTAGGATCATTAGGACTTATAGCCACCACGGCAACGCTTTTGGCGCTATAGTCTTTGGTAAGCTGAATGATCCTGTCTTCATAAGCCTGGGCCGTAGGGCAATGGTTGCAGGTAAATACCATCACCAGCACAGAGGCGTTTTTAAAGGATGATAAACTATACGATTTGCCATCAACACCAGGTAATTTGAAATCAGGCGCGGGTGATCCTATGGCGAGTGTTTTGTGGTCAGCGTGTGTACTTTGTGAAAGTGCCACTATGGGTAATATGGCAGGCAGTAGCAGGACAAGCAATCCTTTCATAAAAGATTATTTACTAAAAGTTACAATTTTATAAAAGGTAACCCTTATTTTTATGTAACACTTTTTTAACCGCGTATAATATTTTCTTAACCGGTTACCTACCTGTAATGGAAGAAGGGATGGCTTTATAGTATCTTCAGTACGAGAATAATCCCTGTAATTATTTTAATCATAATTATATGAAGGTGTTATCTTTTCTTTTCCTATTCTTTTTGTATACAATTGGGTTGGCACAAGACAACCCAACAGGAATCTTCAAATATCAAACAGATGTGGGAAATCCCAAAAAAGCAGGTTCCGTTCATTATGATGCAGGTACACAAACCTACACGGTGAAAGGGGGTGGCTATAACATCTGGTACAACCGCGATGAATTTCGGTACGCATATAATATTATAAAAGGTAATTTTATTCTTACCGCCAACTTTCAATTAACCGGACCGGGAATAAATATGCATCGGAAAATCGGCTGGATGGTTCGTGAATCTTCAGATGCGCAGGCAAGTCACGTCAGTGCAGTAAATCATGGCGATGGATTGACGTTATTGCAATGGAGGCCCTTGCGCGGAGCGTTTATGAGAGATCCGGAGGATGAAATATTTTTTACAAAACGGAATTTGCAGACCATTCAACTCGAACGCAACGGGAAAAAATTCATTATGCGGGTAGCTAATCCTGGTGAACCGCTTCAAACGGTAGGTGAAAAAGAAATGCCAGATATACCAGATTCGGTATTGGCGGGCATATTTATATGTTCACATGATTCGAATGTAGTCGAAGAAATGCGCGTATGGAATGTACGCATTGACAAGCCGGTTGCGGAGAATTATAATGCCTATCGGGAAGGATTTATAAAGAGCCGCCTGGAAGTTATGGATGTTGCGAACGGCCACAGAAAGGTCATTCATGAATCAACCGGTCGTTTTGAAGCGCCTAACTATATGCCCGGTGGAAAGAAACTGTTGTTCAATGCAGAGGGATCGTTGTATACGATCCCGGTAGAAGGCGGAACGGTTGAAAAGTTTGCTGTTGGGGATCTTGATCGGTTAAACAATGACCATGGTATTTCGTTTGATGGGAAGTTATTAGCGGTTAGTCATCACCGCACTGGTATGCCGGGTGGCGGTTCAACTGTGTACGTAATGC
>DASUVL010001175.1:0-2746 GCA_036379015.1 Niastella sp. | reverse complement strand
GTTGGTTAATGGTGTTGTTTATGCTGCCTTTCTTTTTTTCTTTCCTGTACTTTCATTTTTCATGGCCGCTGGTAATAGCGATCGTTGTGTACAGCATGTTCGTGATGGGCACTCATGGTACAATTTGGTTTCACCGGTATTGCACCCATAACTCATATAAATTCAGCCATCCGCTTTGGCGCATAATAACCCAGAACCTGGTAATTAAAACTTTTCCCGAGGAGATCTATGTGGTATCTCACCATGTGCATCATGTAAAGTCAGATATGCCTGGTGATCCTTACAATCCGCAGGGCGGTTTTATGTACTGTATGTTGTCAGACGTTAACCACCAAAGCATTAATAGAAACCTGAGCGAACCCGATTATAAAAGGGCAACGCACTTTATGAAACATACAGGTGTGCAGATGAATTCCTATAGCCAGTATCAGAAATGGGGCTCATTGTCAACACCATTGTATACAATAGGGGTGTGGTTGTTGAACTGGGCTTGCTGGTATACCATTTTTTATTTTATCGGTGGACATGGATTGAGCTGTGCATTGTTCACTGCGGGTATGTTGTGGTTTATATTGGTACGGGCATTTAACTATACCGGGCATGGAAAGGGAGAAGCGCACCACAAGGATGGAATTGATTTCGATCGCAGCAATTTATCATTGAACCAAAGCAGACCAGGTTTAATTGCCGGTGAATGGCATAACAACCATCATTTATATCCAGGTAGTGCCCGTGCAGGTTTTCAGCCATTTCAGTTAGATATGCCCTGGGTGTATATTTATTCATTGCACAAACTGGGCATGGTTACTTCGTTTAAAGATTCAAAAAAGGAATTCCTCAGAAAATACATCGTTAAAGGTCATGCAAAGGATATGGTTCCATTAACCGGCATACCTTATACCAATGATCAGTTGCCGCATTTGAGTAAAAGTGCCGGGTAAGACAGCTTATGAGGATATTAGATCTCTTTTATTAATACCCTCAGCACGAGCAGGAGGCAATCACAATTACTTTAAACCGCATGATCTTTTTCAGGACGGGTTCCATGATCATATCTTCTTCATTGGCTTCAGCTTTTTTTGCCTTTTCTTTTAATTCCTTCAGCAGTTTTTCAAGTTCGCTGTTATACTCATGAAAGTATAATTCATATCCACAGAGATATCCTCCTGTAACTACCGTTTTCACAACTTTTGTCCTCATCCATGCAGTATCCTGTAGGGTTATATCGTTCCTGATAACTGAGAGGTAATCAGAATCGAGCATTTCCAGTATAGTGATCTTCCGGATATTTTTTGTTTTTATAGTCACGATAGTTGCCAGCGTATATATGTACTCCAGATCAGTTCCACCTTGCTGTTTGTAATCATACCTGATCCGGTTTTTACACAACAGGATGGCACTGTCATTTTTATGATCCAGGTGGTCCATTGCATTGATCAAATAGCGGGTGTTATTAATGGAGTCTTTATTAAATGCTGTAGGGAATGCATAGGCATAGCCAGTTACTTTTTTCCCGTCTGTTTGTTCAATGGTAAATTTCAGCAACCACCATTCGTATTCAGCTTTTGCAGAAAGCATACTTACCAGTAATGCAATTGTATACACTATTTTTTTCATGGGAGTTGATTTTAAGGGCAACAGAGTAAAGATATAGTCGGCCTGGGATGCTTGCAAGTATGGGAATGTTAAAATGGCCATTCGGAATTCTACCGTTAGTGGGTTTAACTTTCTGTTGCAGGACGCAATTTTAATTTTGTAGTGTCTTTATTTTCAATCAGCTAACCTTTTCATATGAAAATATTTTTACTCCTTATTTCTACAATGTCTGTTTTTTGTGGATACAGTCAGTCAACTGCACGGAATTCCGCCTGGTATGTAGAGCTTAAAGACAGCACCATACTATACAGCAAAAAACTATCGGTCATAAATTCTTTATCTGAAGGCGAGTACCTGCTACTGGATAACAACAAAAAAATTCCTATGAGCCAGGTGATCCGGTATAGAAGCAGAGGCGGGGAGTTCATCAGGGATAAAGGCCCGGTAGAAACCTACCGGCTGGAAAAGGGAGGGCCACGTCTTTTTGTTTATTCCCGTTCGTATTATTATTCTGATTCCACAGGTTATCAGGAAGGCAGAAATTATTTTTTCAGAAAGGGGAGTACAGGTGACATGCAGAAAATGAATTACAAGAATTTGAAGGATGCGTTGGCAGATAATCCGGCCAGCCTATACCAGTTGCAGGCTGCCCGTTCAAAAGTGATAGCAGCCGGTGTAACGGCCGCTGCTTCGTTTTTGATTACCGTTATTGGAATTCAAGCATCTTTCAGGGAAAATACCGGAAGGCGTAATGCAAACCCGGCTGCCAAAGGATATACATCGCCCATGCTGGTTGCAGGTCCAGTAATAATGGTCGCTTCCATAACAGTAATGTTCACCGCTCCCGGACATGTGAGGAAGGCGATTAATATTTATAATCAATGAGATCCTCAATGGTGCGATTCGAACATACAGGTTCGAATCCTGTCATCACGACGAAAGATAAAAGCCTTGAAGTTCTTTATAGATAAGAGTTTCAGGGCTTTTTTCATTTGTATCTACTCTCATACAGCCGAAGAATTTGAACTGCAATTTAAGGATCAAGTCAAATTCTAGAGGATTTAGGGAATAGGAAGAAATGGCCGGCCATTTTAAATTGGGCGCCTTTAATCCTATGGCCAGTGTATGTACTCGTCATATCTTACCTCTT
>DASUVL010001174.1:0-18122 GCA_036379015.1 Niastella sp. | reverse complement strand
TCTTATAGGACCAGGTAAGTGTGTGCATGTAAATTTAACGTTGGAATGTGTGTCATTGATATGATGTTACTCACCTGAATGGCTGATTTTGGGCAATAATGTCCAGAAGTTGTTTAGAATCAACTATCACATAAGGATATGTGTTACCTTTTTTAACTTCCCAATTCAAGTAGGGTTAGTGTTCGTATTAGGGTAAGTATGGTAGACGCAATAAGTGTTTATTTGTACGAAACGATGTTAACGGTCTTTCGCCGTAACATACCCATTAAATGAAATAGGTTGCCGGTTGTAACTGGTAACCACAACGGAGGCCGTACCATTGTCATAAATGCTTACAGTAAGTTGCCGGGGATCCTGTACGTCTTTGGGGGTAATGACAATATCCCAGCCGCCTTTCTTTTTAGTGGTAGCAGTATATTGAAAATCGGTTGATGTAAACCGCAACGGGCCTTCAGCGGGGTTTAAGGGGGCTGTATACGCACGGCCAAAATAGGGGAGGTCACTGATGATCGTATCTTTAGACACCCGCAGATCAAAGTCAGAAGTCAATTGCCGGGTGGCGCCGGAAGTTGGTAATGCTGTTTGCGCTTTAAAGACATAGTTCCGGGCTTCTACCATATTCTTTATGGCTGCGGCTTTTTTTTCTTTTTTATGTTGGGCCAGTCCTGTTTGGGGAAATAACGCAATGGCTACTACCGCCAGCAAAAAGGTAGTTCTATATGTAATGACATTATTTTTCATATAACACACCGTTTTGTTCTATATAGAAAACGACCGGGTGTTATAAATTGTTTGTTAAAGTTGAGCTATATAACGCTTTTTACCAGGAGCCCGATCAATATTGAAAGTGAAAAGCTCATCAGGGTGCCAATTAAAATATACTCAGCTTCTTTACGGGCTTCATTTCCTTTAATATCATTAAAGCGAAGTATTGATTTTGCGGCAATTAAAAATCCGATGCCTTCAAAATGGCCGCTGACAACAAAAGTAAATACCAGTATGCGTTCAAAAATACCGATCCATTTTCCGGCCTCACTAAGGCTCACAGATGAACGCATGCTACTATCTTCTGCTTCAATACGCCAGCGTTGGGTGGCGCTGGCCATTAATAATGATAACGGAAATGTAACCAGTAAATACCCGGCAGCGATGGCCCAGGCTTTTTGACTATGCATTACCGACACCCAGTTTTTGGGCAGCCAGCCTGGGGGTGCAACAAACAGGCACCACAAAACAAACAGTGTAAGAATATGTGCGGCCTGATCAATGATAAAATAAACCACCTTTTCGGGTTGATTCAGTTTCCAGAGGTCGATAACGTAGTGGGTAAACATTACCAGCAGGGGGAGGATCCATAAATTCCAGCCGGGGGCAAACAGATAAACGAGTATGCCATGGATCGCGCAATGCAGGTAAAGCACCCACGAGCGGGCTTTTAATCGTTGTTTGTGGCGTACCATGGCACGCGTTTGCAGTATAAAATCGCCCAGGAGGTGAGCGAATATCCATTGAAATAAGGTTACCATATTTTTATGCTTAAGGCTGAACGCTGAACGCGGAACGCAAGGCTATTAAGCGTTAGGCGTTTTGCGTTAAGCGTTTTGCTTTTAAATATAATTAAACCATTGGTATAACCGATTCAAAGCGGGTGAGAATTTTATTAACAACCGGCCATCCTGCTCCCTGAAGCCGGTAGTATACCGCAGGTTGTTTAATTCTTAATTTTTTGGCTATTGTTTCCTGGGTATGATCCTGTAATTGCAGGTAAACGGCTTCAGCTTGCGGGGTCGTCCAGTGTTCAATGATATAATTGAGCGAGGCGCTGTGTACCAGCCATTCGCTGGTAAAATCTTCGTCACTGCTGGCAACACTGATCACTTCCCCGCTTTTTGCCAAAGTATCAAGATAAGGCCCCGATGCCTGAAACGCCGATCCGTCGGAAGTGATCACCTGTTTACTTTTAAAGCTTATTTCTCCCACTCCAATGGCCAGCCGTATTTTAAAGGTGTGCTGTATTAAATAACTATGTAATAATAAAGCCACTCGTAGTGCTGTTAAACGGTTGGTGGTAAGTATTGCCTGTATACTGTCGCCGCGATATTGCTGTACCTGCAGATCGGGCCATTGCTGAACTGACTGTTTAAAGAAGGCATCCAGCAACTGCTGTAACTTTTTACGGGCCGCCGGTTTTAATAAGGAAGAACCAACCACATCACCACTGATAACGGTTGCGTTTTGTTTGGTAGCCATAAATCCCCCCGTTTTTACAAATATAAGCCTATAGCCTTATAAATACAAATTATAAGCCTGTAGTCTTATATTTGACAATTATAAGCTTGTGGGCTTATATTATGGTGTTATAAGTATAGGGGCTTATATTTGGGTTATAATAAGTTATAAGCCTTATAGTGAGGGTATAACCGGGGCATATGAAAGCATTGTTCTTCATTGACCGGGTATAAAAAAACGGGTATAAAAAAAACAAACCCCGCTAAAAGCGGGGTTGTATATATGCGAATGTAAAGGCTTGCTGTAATTGCGATACCTGTGAGATTAATACCTGTAATGTTCAGGTTTGAATGGCCCTTCTTTTGGTATACCCAAATAAGATGCCTGTTCATTGGAAAGTTCATCCAGTTGCACACCAATTTTTTTCAGGTGCAAACGGGCAACTTTTTCATCCAGGTGTTTAGGCAGTACGTATACCTTATTTTCGTAATTTTTATTGTTTGTCCACAACTCTAATTGTGCCAGCGTTTGGTTGGTAAATGAATTACTCATTACAAAGCTGGGGTGACCTGTAGCGCAGCCAAGGTTCACCAGGCGGCCTTCTGCCAGCAACAGGATGTCTTTGCCATCAATGTTATACAGATCAACCTGAGGTTTAATGGTGTCTTTGGTATTTCCGTAGTTATTATTCAACCATGATACATCAATTTCAATATCAAAGTGGCCAATGTTACAAACAATGGCTTTATCTTTCATAGCACGGAAGTGCTTTTCAGTGATCAGGTCGCGGCAACCGGAAGCAGTAACGATGATATCGGCTTCTGCTACTGCGTCGATCATCTTTTTAACTTCAAAGCCGTCCATAGCAGCCTGTAAAGCGCATATAGGATCTATTTCGGTAACAATTACTCTGCAACCGGCGCCTGCCAGTGAAGCTGCAGAACCTTTACCCACATCACCATAACCACCAACAACTGCTACTTTACCAGCCAGCATAACATCGGTAGCACGGCGAATGGCATCAACCAGACTTTCTTTACAACCGTATTTATTATCGAATTTCGATTTGGTAACAGAGTCGTTTACGTTAAAGGCGGGGATGGGTAATGTGCCTTTGGCCATTCTTTCGTACAAACGGTGAACACCGGTGGTAGTTTCTTCGCTCAGGCCACGGATGTGTTGAACCAGCTCAGGGTATTTATCAAATACTATATTAGTAAGGTCGCCACCATCATCCAGGATCATATTCAACGGGCGGTCGGCAGCACCAAAGAACAATGTTTGTTCAATACACCAGTCAGCTTCTTCCAGGGTCTGGCCTTTCCAGGCATATACACCAATACCGGCAGCAGCGATAGCAGCAGCAGCATGATCCTGGGTAGAGAAGATATTGCAGGAACTCCATTTTACCTCGGCGCCTAACGCTATCAGGGTTTCAATGAGTACGGCAGTTTGAATGGTCATATGCAAACAGCCGGCAATGCGGGCGTTTTTTAATGGCTGTGAGGGGCCATATTCTGCACGTAACGCCATCAAGCCGGGCATTTCAGCTTCTGCAAGGCGAATCTCTTTACGACCCCATTCAGCAAGGCTGATATCTTTTACTTTATAGGGAAGTGAAAAATCAATGTTTTTAGTGATAGTAGACATATCTGTATGAATATTTATTTCGGCCGCAAATCTACAATTTATGTATGAAACTCAGTGCAATTGTGAAAATAGGGCATATACCCTCTGCATTGTTCCCGCAAAAGCCATGAAAGTTAGGCTTTACCTTATCCAAGTTGTTGATAGGCAAAATGATATAACCCGTAAGACCGCATGCAACGCCTTTAAAGGAACCAGATCTGCCTGGTAAGTCTTTCTTAAGGGTTTATTAAAAAAGCCCTCCCGGCATGCCGGGAGGGCTTTTTGATATGGAGTTATACCATTTTCTTGGTGAGATCGGCTACTGTTTTCTTTTCCAGTATCCGCAGGTTGGCATCCCTTACCAGCACCATCATATCATGTAAACCGCATTGCTTTTCATCGCAGTTCTTACAGCGCTCGTAAAAGTACAGGCTTACGCAGGGTAGCATGGCGATAGGGCCATCTATCAACCGCACAATTTTGGCCAGGGGAACCTCTTTGGGCGATACTTTAAAGAAATATCCGCCGCCTTTCCCTTTCTTACTGTCGAGTATGCCGGCTTTTTTTAGCTCAAGCAGGATGTTTTCCAGAAACTTCAGGGGAATCCGTTTCTTTTTGGATATTTCTGCAATAAGAATGGGTTCGTTTTCTTTTTTATCAGCCATGTACATTAAGGCCTTAAAGGCATACTGGGCTTTCTTGGATAGCATGTATTTTCAGTTTAAAACGCGAAAAGTGCCCTTAGGCTTGCGCCTCCGTGCGCCACCGCTAAAGCTAAGGCGACACGCGGTGCTCCGACGCTGAAGCTATGGCGCAAGCGTCTAAAGCTTCGGCGACACGCGGATGTTCAGGGCTATAAGGCCGTAAGATAAAATAATTTATTTATCATCCGCTATCTTAAATGGATGGATAGAATGCAGAACGCGGAACGCCAAACGCGAATACAGATCTAATTATGCGCTTTCCGCGTTAAGCCTTTAGCATTCTTATCTTATAATTACCAGCTTATGTTCATACGCATACTTTATAAGCCCTATAACGCTGTTGGTTTTGGTTTTGCGGAATATGTTCTTGCGGTGCGTTTCAACTGTACGTTCGCTGATAAACAACCTTTCGGCGATCTGTTTGTTGCTGTACTCCTGCTCAATAAGGCGAATAACTTCCAGCTCCCGGTCGGTAAGGTGGGTAGTTTCGGGGGTTACTTTTCTGAGTCGTACTGTAGTAGGATTAGGCATTTCTTTTAAAGTTTTATCGTTAGTGTAAATGTGGTCGATCATATTTTCCAATGCTTTGGTTAGGGATTGTTTATCAGTGGTTTTTAATACATATCCGGTTAAAGTACCTTCTTCGATCATTGTATTTACAATATTGTTCTGCCCTTTTTCGAAAAGGGCAACCATTTTTACCCGGGGAAACAGCTCTTTAACTTTGTTGGCCAGTTCATGACCATTCCTGTATAACATGGTTATATCGGCAAATAAAATATCAACGGGTGTGCAGGCCATCTGGCGAAGCAGCTCCTGGGGGTTGGTTGTGATGATAACGGCTTTAAAATATTCGTGTTTGTGTAACATAGACAGTAACCCGTCGATTACCGTTTGGTGATCTTCTGCAATAGCCATGCGTATCTTTTTTCGTTTCATGTTTGGCAGGTTAAACATTCAGCCGATAAATGAGATGAAATACATCTTCAAACTGGCACGCAGACTTTTCTACCCAAGGCCCTTATACCTGAATGTATCAAATCTTCTGCCACTGCCTTTCATGGCTGTCCGGTTTCGATGCTCCCGCAACCCGGGACGCCGAACAATGCAATAAAGAGAAGAGTGCAGGAAGAAAGAAGCTAAAACAGATCGTAGAGACGGGAGAAAGGATAATATTTTTCCAGATCCATCAATTTGTATTGAGGAAGGATAGGTATATAATAAATAGCAAGGATGATCCGGTTTGAAACAGTTCATGCAGCAGTAGTTTGGTAATTCGCACTAAAATTTACTTAATTACCCGACAGAAAAGAACAATTGAAATAAAAATTGAGGAATATCAAATCATGAGTAAGGTTTAGCTGAACCATTGACCTGTTATGCTGATTAATGGTTGCAGTATTTTTTCTGGGTATTTATTACCTGAGACAGGGTTTTTACTATTTGTTACATCAAAAAGGTGGGTTTATTATTGCCTAAAATAATAATCCCCGCAATCGCGGGGATTATTACGTATATATACGTTTTGTTTATTTGAAGGCCGATGACAATTTCAGCTTATAAACCCAGCACCTCGTTCATGCTGTAAATACCTTTTTTATTATGCAGGAATTCGGCTGCCAATACGGCCCCGGTAGCAAACCCTTTGCGGTTATGGGCTGTATGTTTTATTTCAATGTCGTCAATGTCTGATTTATAAACGATGGTATGGGTGCCGGGCGCCGGATCAATACGCTCGCTGATGATCTGTAATTCTTCCGGGCTCTTGCTTTCCTCATTAACCCACTTTTTCTTTTGTTCTATTGATTGCAATATTCCTTCTGCCAGGGTAATGGCTGTACCGCTGGGTGCGTCTTTCTTTTGGGTATGATGGATCTCTGTAAGTAATACATCATACTCCTTATGAGGGGCCATCAGCTCAGCCAGCTTTTTATTGATGGCGAAGAAAATATTTACACCTACGCTAAAGTTACTGGCGTATAACAACGCGCCTTTCTTATTATTGCAGAATGCTTTTGCTTCTTCAAAACGTTGCAACCAACCGGTAGAGCCGCTAACAACCGGTACACCTGCTTCCAGGCATTTGATCACATTGTCGAAGGCTACTTCCGGACCGGTAAATTCAATGGCTACATCGGCCTTTTGAATGTTATCTATGGTATTATCCTGAACATTCTCAATACCTACTTTTAACACTATTTCATGGCCACGCTGCAAGGCGATCTCTTCAATGGCATGACCCATTTTACCGTATCCAATTAACGCAATTTTCATCTCTATGAAGTTAATTTAACCTGAAATTTTTCAGCGCCGCTAAGGTATTGCTTTTGTACGATTATCAGTAAAGTTAAACAGGATGCTTACGCCGATGGCCTGGTTTGATATTAAGGCTGGCTTTATGTGCATACTCAGGTTATCGTTTACATTAAAACCCTTGAGGTGGGCGTCTACCGTGGCATCTACCACATTCAATCCCCAGAACAACAGGGTGAATAAAATGGAGTAGTCCATGTTTTTGCGGAACTCGTTGCGGTAACTCAACAAAGAAGCTGACTGCTGGTTTTTAACCAGGGATAGTAATGAGGAATGCACTTCGGCCAGCGCATCGTCGTAACCCGGGTTTCCGGCCCCGATATCAATAACGGTTAACGCATACCGGATACGGTTATAAAACAATTTGTTATCAAAGTAGGTGTAAATTGGAATGCCAACAGCTGCCCATGCGATAGGTACCTTCCAGTATTTTTTATTGTAGAACTGACCCAGACCGGGAAGTATAGCAGAATAAATAGCTGCCTTTCGCGGTTCGAAGGAGCGCTTTCCAGTTGAATCTTTCCATGACCCCAGGATCCCACGCTTATGAACCTTTGAACTGGCAATTACTTTACCGGTACTATCTTTAACAATGAGGGTATCTTTTTGCTGGGACAATGCCAGCATTGGAATAATCAGGATAAGCGCAATAGCAAAGAAAACTTTCTTCATGCAGGCGAACTTAAGCCGAGACACCGATCTGATCTAATATCTTATTCAGTTCCTGTATTGAATAATATTCAATCGAAATAGCTCCGTGCCCGTTTTTGTTATGATTTAATCTAACCTTGGTACTGAAATGTGTTGCTAAGTTATCTTCAATTTTTTTGTATGCAGGAGGTAAGGAGGCTTTTACCGATTCTTTAACACCGGCAGGCCCGCTTTTATACATTTTTCTAACCAGGTCTTCTGTTTGCCGAACCGATAAACTACGGCTTCTGATCTCATTATAGATGAACAATTGTTTATCTACAGTATCTACATTGATCAATGCACGGGCATGTCCCATACTGATCTCATTCTTACGAACGGCCACTTGTATATCGGGGGGAAGTTTAAGCAAACGGATATAATTCGCAACCGTACTTCTTTCTTTACCCATCCGTTCAGCCACCTGTTCCTGTGTATAGTTCAGTTCTTCCATCATGCGTTTGTAGCTCAGGGCTATTTCAACCGCATTCAGGTCTTCACGTTGCAGGTTTTCGAGCAGAGCCAGTTCCAGCAGTTCCTGGTCATTGGCCTGGCGTATATAAGCCGGTACGTCAATTAAACCGGCAATTTTGGAAGCGCGCCAGCGGCGTTCGCCCGAAATAAGCCGGTATTTACCACCGGTCATTTGTGTAACGGTGATAGGTTGCACAATGTCGTGCAACTTTATAGAAGAAGCCAGTTCCTGCAGCGCCTGCTCGTCAAAGTCGTGCCGGGGCTGGCGTGGATTAGGCTCTATTAACTCAATGGGGATGCGTAATACGGATACCACATTTTCAGCAACACCTTGTTTCAGGTTGCCGGATGCGTTTTTCAGATCTGAATCGATATTCTGCAACAGGGAACGGATTCCCTTACCCAGCGCATCTTTATTTTGTTTGGGGTTGGTCATTGATTGTATATGGTTATATTGTTTTGGATCATGTCAACAGCTGTAATTGCACCCCGCATTGCGGGGCAAACTGCCAATACCTCCGCATTATTCTAATATCCGCTCTTCCTGCTTAATTTTAGTCATGTCGTTCTTTTGCAGGATCTCTTTGGCCAGGTTCAGATAGTTGACAGCCCCTTTACTTTGACCATCATACAAAATCACCGGTTTTCCAACGCTGGGCGCCTCGCTGATGCGGGCATTACGGTGGATAATGGTATCAAACACCATTTCATCAAAATGTTTGCGCACCTCATTCACCACCTGGTTACACAGGCGTAAACGGCCGTCGTACATGGTCATTAAAATACCTTCAATGGCCAGCTCAGGATTTAAACGGCTTTGCACAATCTTAATTGTGTTTAATAATTTGCCAAGACCTTCCAATGCAAAAAATTCTGCCTGTACGGGTACCATCACTGAATCGGCCGCTGTAAGGGCGTTTACAGTGATTAAACCCAATGACGGCGAACAGTCGATAATAACGAAATCATACATTTCCTTCACCGGTTCCAGAATGCTTTTTAATACACTTTCCCGGTTGGGATAATTGATCATTTCAATTTCAGCACCTACCAGGTCAATATGCGACGGAATGATATCGAGGTTGGGAATTTCTGACTTTAAGATCACATCTTTTCCCGGGGTACCGTTTACCATACAGTCGTACAGACTCGTCTGAATATTGTGCAGATCAAAGCCAATACCGCTGGTACTATTGGCCTGCGGATCGGCATCTACCAATAAAGTCTTGAACTCCAGAACGGCCAGGCTGGCCGCCAGATTAATAGCGGAAGTAGTTTTTCCAACTCCCCCTTTTTGATTGGCTACTCCAATTACTCGGCCCATAGTGATTAGTTACAATTCCTGCCTGCTATGCCTTGCGCCACCGTGTGCCGACGCTGAAGCTTTAGCACAAGCGTCTGAAGCTATGGCGACACGCGGTCACGTTGCTGCAGGTTGTTGGATTTTTTTTAATTGGTTTCACTTGAATCGGCTCCTATGACTTCGTAAAAACACGAAAAAACAGCACTTTCAATCCGTCTTTTCCGGTTCTTAAACCGTATAAAGGGCAAATTTCGGTGACAATATACTTATTTACCGCATTCAATATGGTCAACAAGCCCGATAGTGAATAAAATTGTATTAACTCGACAATAAAAAGCATCCTCCAAAAAAAGGAGGATGCCGATATTGGAACGCAAAATTATTACATTAGGCTTATTATCAGCATTTAATGTTTTAATATTTTAAAAGGGCCTGTTTTAGGCCATTTTTAGTAAAACCACCGCCGGAAAACTTCATTCACCACAATAGTTATTATCCTGTGGGTTTCCCTTAGTTTTTCTTCCCTTCTACATTCGGCTTTCAATATTTATTCTTCGATATTTATAGGTCCACTGTTTGCCCGATATTCAGCAAATGCAGCGTACAACTGGTATCGGCAAAAGCCTTTTTGGCTTTTTCATGATCAACTTTAATAAAACCAAACGTATCATAGTGAACACCGATGATCTGCTGGCATTTGATCATACGTGCGCATTGTACGGCATCTGCCACATCCATGGTAAAGTTGTCGCCAATGGGTAGCACGGCAAAGTTCAACTCGGCCCAGCCAGGTATCAGTTGCATATCGAGGGTAAGCGCCGTATCGCCGCTGTAATAAAAGTTACCTGCTGATGTATAAACAATAAATCCAAAAGGGTTACCGCCATAAGAACCATCGGGCAAACCAGAAGAGTGTTGCGCCACCACACACTTTACGGTAAATTCACCAAAATTCCATTTACCGCCGGTGTTCATCGGGTGCACATTGGTTATTTGTTGTTTGCCCAGCCACTCGTAGATCTCCCAGTTACAGATCACTTTGGCGCCGGTACGGCCTGCGATGCGTACACAATCAGCCACATGATCGGCATGGCCATGCGAAAGCAATATGTAATCGGCCTGAATGGCGTCTACATCAATTACTTTATTTGCCAATTCATTGGGTGTAATAAAGGGATCGAATAACAGTTTTGTACCTTTGAACCCGACAGAGAAACAGGAGTGACCGTAATAGGTAAAGTTCATGTTCTGAGTTTTTAAGTTCTTAGTTCTAAGAAAGCTACAAACTTACAAACTAACTCAGCACATAGAACTAAGAACTGTTTTCGATGTTATTATAATATTACAATGAGTGACATATATACCATCGTTTCCGGAACCAACAGACCAGGAAGCAATACAGAAAAGATCGCCAGGCATTATCAACAAATATTAAAATCAAAAAATATTACCCCGCATTTCATTACGTTTGAAGGGTGGAAATACATTGATAAAACTCCTGAGTTCACCCAGTTGGAAAACGATATCCTGATCCCCACCAATAAATTCATTTTTATTTCTCCTGAATATAATGGCAGCATACCCGGGGTGTTAAAGCTGATGTTCGACATTTCCGACTATAAAACAGTATGGTGGGGGAAGAAAGCCCTGCTAACCGGCGTAGCCACCGGCCGGGGTGGTAATTTGCGTGGCCTGGAACATTTAACAAGTATTTTACATTATCTGAAAGTGGTTGTTCATCCCAATAAACTGCCCATTTCCCTGGTTCACAATCTTATGGACGGCGCCGGAGACATTCACGATGCCTGGACGGTACGCGCCATAGAATCCCAGATCTCAGAATTTATACAATTTTAAAGGCGCTGATCCGTCTGAGCTTATTCTAACATTATAGACAATCATGCGTAATTCAGGTTTTTTCTTTTTCCTGCTGGGATTAATGGCTTTGTTGGATTTTTATATTTTCCAGGCCTTACAGGTGGTTTTACCTGCTTCGGCTAAAGCCAGACTGGCCGTAGTGATCGGGTATTGGGTTATTTCCGCATCAGCACTGATCATTTTCATTTTAATGCCATATGTCAATTTTGACAGCTGGCCCCGGTGGATGGTTACCTATGTTCGGGCCATTGTGATCGGGTTGTTTGTTTCAAAGGTTATTGCAGCCTTGTTTTTTGCCGTGGATGATATTCGCCGCGGTGGAACCTGGGTCATTAGTAAGGTTTCCCAAAAGCCGTTATCTGTAATTGCCCAGACTGGGGATGGAATTACCCGTTCTGCATTCTTAAGCTGGCTGGGATTGGCCGTGGGTGGAACTGTTTTCGGGACCCTGGTATACGGGTTCGGCAATAAATACCGCTACCAGGTAAACCGTATACGGATGAGCTTCAAAAACCTTCCCGCAGCTTTTAAAGGCATGCGCATAGTACATATCTCCGACATCCATTCAGGCAGTTTTATGGATAAAGAAGCCGTTGAAAAAGGCGTTAAAAAAATATTGAAGGAAAAGCCCGATATGATCCTGTTTACCGGCGACCTGGTAAACGACCGGGCTTCTGAAATGAAGGATTATATCGATGTGTTCAACAAACTGAATGCGCCGCTCGGTGTTTATTCAACCCTTGGCAACCACGATTATGGCGATTATGTTCGTTGGGACAGCCATGAAGCTAAAAAGGAAAACCTGGAGCAACTAAAACAGGTGCATAAACAAATGGGTTGGCGGTTATTAATGAACGAGCATGTGGTGCTTGAAAAAGGGAATGACCGTATTGCCCTGCTTGGTATTGAGAACTGGAGCGCAAAAGGCAATTTTGGGAAGTATGGTAAAATGGACGAGGCGTATCCCGGTTCGGAGCAATATCCGTTTAAGATCCTCATGAGCCATGATCCCAGCCATTGGGATGCGGAAGTGCGTAACAAATATGCCGATATTGATCTCACACTCGCGGGCCATACCCACGGTATGCAGTTCGGGGTAGAACTGCCTGGTTTCAAATGGAGCCCGGTACAATACATGTATAAGCGGTGGGCGGGTTTATATGAATCAGGCGATCAGAAGTTATACGTGAACCGCGGTTATGGGTTTATAGGATATCCGGGAAGGGTAGGGATTTTACCGGAAATAACTGTGATAGAGCTCTCTTAGGAAATGAAAAATGAAGAACAGAGAAATGAGCCTGTGAATATTGAATATTAAATGTTGAAGTAAAAAGGCATAGAAACAGATACCGATTTCCTGTTGATCTGTAAGTGTCTGGTGTTTTGCTTGCAGCTTGAAGCGTACGGCTTGTAGCTGGTATTCACCATTCACCATTGACCATTCACGAATAAAAAAGGACCGTCAACATTGACAGTCCTGACAGTAAAGGAGGTTTTTTAAGGGCTTTCAGAAGCAGGTACTTTTGATCACTTAAATCAGGCCTTAACCATGAATGGGTAATGAATACGGATTACGATACAGGTTACGGATTTGAAATCATTTCAAAACACTACATGGTTGGCTTAAGGGTTAAAAAAGGGTACGGTAATGAGGACCAGCTAAAATGCTATTTGCTACTTACGGTCAGGGTTGTTATAGATGAAAAGTCGTTTACGTGCAACGGCCATCGTAAACACATTTTAGCCGGTCCCCTTTATCAGAATACTTAAATCAGGCCTTAACCAAGGACTCTTTAGGGTTAATACAAATGCCAGGGGCATTTCTACGGTAAAGGGACAAGAGCTTTTTTCTACGATCCAGGGATTAGGGGAAAAACTATATAAAATAAACTTATTGCTAATTTATCTCATGGGTTAGTCGCTGTGGGTTTTCTTCGTATTGACCACACAAATTTACGGTGTAAAAACCCCCTTATGTGATTCCTTTCGGTGAATCGGGTAAATGAGTAGCCGAATGAATGTAATTTTCCGGTGAAGCCCCCAAGCCTCCGCCAACTGGCGGAGAAGCAATATGCAACAGTAAATAGACAATCGGTCCGCAAGCTGGCGGATGAAACGTCAAACGGAAGGTTGGATAATGCTTAACGTTTAATACAGGCGCTGAATGCCGAAAGTTCGCGAGGTAATTCTCTCCGCCAGCTGGCGTAGGCTAGGGATCAAAATACCCTGGCATTCAGCAGTTGATTCACTTCCTGCAACAACAAATGTTTGTAATCATGCAGCTTGTCAAATTCTGTGGAAAGAACGGAGGGGGCTGTGTTTTTCTTGGCCAGCTTTTCCAGCTTTTCCAGTTGCTGAAAGAAAGGCGTGTTTTTACCCAGGATGGAAACTGTAGATTGAATATGGTGGGAAAGACTGGCTACCTCCCGGGCATCTTTTTTATCGATGGCATTTTTAAGGGCGTCCATTTCGCCGGGGAATTGCTTGAGGAATTGTTTAATAATGGTATTTAAAAAGTCACCGCTGCCCATTACCATATCCTCTAAAAAGTTGAGGTCAATATAGTGCAGGTCGTTTTTAAGCGATTCAATATTTGTATTACGGTCATCGGCCAGGTATCTTTTAAGCAGGTTGTACAATTCCTTTTCATGAATAGGTTTTGAAATGTAATCGTTCATGCCGTAGCTTAAACATTTTTCCCGCTCGCCAGCCAGTGCATGGGCCGTCATGGCAATAACAGGGATATCGCTTTTCAGCTCCTTGCGTATAGCCTGTACAGTTGCATAGCCATCCATCAAAGGCATTTGAATATCCAGTAACACCAGGTGGTATGTTTCGCGTTGTAACCGTTCAATGGCTTTGACCCCATTATCAGCCAGTTCAAAATTCACTTTCCAGCTTTGGAAGGTAAATTGAATTAATAGCTGGTTCATGGCATTGTCTTCTACCACCAGCACCCTGGCATCGGGAAAAGCGCCGGCATTGATCTCTGTTTTATCTGCGAAAGAGGAAGGCATTGCTTCACCAACAGGAACCATTGAATATTCAATGTCAAAAACAAATTCGGTGCCTTTACCGGGATCGCTGTCAACAGATATTTGTCCGCCCTGCAAATGCACCAGGTTTCTTACAATAGAAAGACCCAGTCCGGTGCCGCCATACTTGCGGGTGGTATCGGTTTCTCCTTGTTCAAAGCGTTCAAAAATATCATCCAGTTTATCGGTAAGAATACCAATACCGCTGTCCTTCACCGAAAAACGCAACCTGGTAGATTCGTCTGTTTGTGTCAGCGCTGTAATATTTATTGAAATACCCCCTTTTTGCGTAAACTTAATAGCATTGCTGATCAGGTTCACCATTATTTGGGTAAGGCGTACGGCATCACCGGTAAGTGTATCGGGAATATTATCCTGTATGTATAAAGAAAAGGATAAATTCTTTTCCCGGGCTTTATGGTAGAACATGGTTTCAATCGAATTGCAAAGTCCTCGCAAACTGAATGGATTTTTTTCTATTCGCAACATGCCGGCTTCTATTTTTGAAATATCCAATATATCGTTGATTATGGTAAGCAGGTTTTCACTGGCCGATTGAATCAGGTTCACAAACTGTTGTTGTTCTTCTTTCAAATTTGTTTTCTGTAACAGATTGGTAAAACCAATAACCGAATTAATAGGTGTTCGTATTTCATGGCTCATGTTGGCCAGGAATTGTTCCTTTACATTTGCCGATTCAAGGGCTTCCTGCCGGGCTTCGGTTTCGTTAATGTTTGCCTGTTCCAGTTCCTTTATCAATTGATGCTGCCGCAGTATATGACGAATAACCAGCAGGGATAATATCACAATGCCCGATAAGCCGAGTATGGTAAGCAGCCGGCTGATGAACAATACGTAGATGGTTCGTTTTCTGTTCTGTTGAATACCGGCCTGTAACTGGTCGTATAATTCTTTTTCAAGCTGCATGGAGAGGTCGGTAATGCTATCGCGCAAAATGGAGCCTGCTTTGCTGGAGATCCTTTTTTCTGCCACCGCTTTACCAAACCGGGTATATACATCAATAATTTCGTTGGTGGTGATTATCCTTTTTTCTATCAGGGAGGCCAGGCGGGTAAAGGACGCCTGGTTATACTGGGTCATGGCCGCTTTTTGTAACCCGGCCAGTTCCTGTTTTAATAAATTCAGCGTGTCCTGAACGCCTACAATAAAGTTGCTGTCGCCGGTAATTACAAATCCCCGTACCCTGCTTTCGGTAAGGATCACATTTTTAATAATATTCTGGAGCTTGTTATGTAAATGGAAAGAGGCTATGGCATCCCTGCTGGCTGAACGGGATTTACTAATGATCCGCTCGGTGTTGAATTGAAGTATGATGCCTGCCGCTATAAAAGCCACCGAGAAGGCAATACTGTATAGAATAAGCCTGTTAGGTTTGATATGTCTCTTCATGGTAACTGATGCTACCTCAGTAACCTAACCTTAACCTGGTAACGGATGTTTTGCTAACCTAATCTCAAAGCTGTGCTCTGCATGCAAGTGGTAAAGCCGTAAAGGGCGCATCTGCACACAAACTAATGCAATTTAATATAATCTTACAATAACTTTATTTTCTGGATCAATTTACTGCGATAACTTTCGGCTACAGGTATGGGGGTATTGGTGATATTAACAGCGCCATCTTCAATAGAGTCGATCTTATCGAGCGATATGATATAACTTCGATGAACACGCATCAAACGGCCCGAATTGATCTTTTCCTCAACCGCTTTAAGTGTGGAATGTACGATGTGCCATTGCGATTGGGTACGTATTTTAACGTAATCACCCATAGCTTCAATCCATAAGATCTCTTCCAGCCGTATTTTTTTTAGCAGGTTATTATCCTTGATAAAAAGGTACTCTCCGGCTGTTCCGGTTACTTCCGAATCATTTCGTAGTATGATATCATTCACTTTGTCTATGGCCTGCATCAGGCGGGGCAGGTTCACCGGTTTTACCAGGTAATCCACCACATTCAGGTCAAAGGCCTCTACCGCATACTGCCGCTGGGAGCTGGTGAGGATCGCAAGGGTTTGTTTGGGCAAAATTTTCAACAAATCAAGACCGGTCATTCCTGGCATTTCTACGTCTAAAAGAACAAGATTAGGCGGATTGGCCGTAATATTGCGGTGGGCTTCAATAGCGTCTTTACATTCGCCGGTAACCTGCAACCTCCCGGTTTGCAGCGCCAGCTGATGTAAAGTAAGCCTCGACAAATCGTTGTCATCCACAATCAAACAGGTTATCATAGCGTAATGATCGTAATAGTTAAGCAAATATAAGTTAGCAAAAAAATAGTAATGATTAAACCGGCTACCATTTTTTTTATCTCATCTTCGTTGTTTTGTGCACTATGCGACCGGTGTGCCACCAGCCGGATAATTTGCAAACGTATGAAGAAATTGCTCGTGCTGATTGTTTTCACGGTTGCTATGCAACCTTCTTTTTCCCAAAATGGGGGAAAACTGGATTCATTATTTGCAAAAGGCGACACAACAGCTGTGATGGATTCATTATTAAAGGATTTTGATTCGTACCTGGATAGTTTAACGGGGCGTAAAAGTTTCTTTGTGGTAAACACAGCTATTGGTACCGGGTTCTTTAGTTTTAACGACAAGAACTCCGTGACAGTGAACACGGAAAAGAAGCTTATTTTCTCGCCTTCCATAGGCTATTTTCATAAAACGGGTGTGGGCATTGCCGCCTCGGGTTACGCGCTGCTGAATAACGGAATGAATTTCTATCAGTATTCAGTGAGCCCGTCATTTGACTGTATAAAAAAGAGTTTTTCAACGGGCATCGCTTATACCAGGTACCTTACAAAAGATTCACTGGATTTTTATACCACGCCTATTCAGAATGAACTGTTTGCTTATTTTTCTTATAAAAAATGGTGGGTAAGGCCAACCCTCAGCTTGAGTTACGGCTGGGGCAGTAAAGAAGAGTACGAGAAAAGAGAAGCTACCCGCCTGGCACGATTGCTATCACTGCGAGACCGCTATTATGTAACCATAAAAAACAAAGAATCGGTTAAAGATTTTTCGGCTACTATTTCGGTACGTAAAGACATTGACTGGTACAGTGTACTAGGCAAAGCCGATAACATAACGTTAACGCCCATTGTGATGTTGAATGCCGGCACGCAGACCTATGGTTTTAATACTTCCTATTCATATAACTTTTCGCCTGTACGCGCTAATTCACTGCCCAGTAACAGTGATATATCGGATAATACGCAATTTGCGTTTCAGTCGGCCTGTGCGGCGCTCAGGGGCAGTTATTTAAAAGGAAGGTTCCTGTTGCAATCGCAGGTATTGTTCGATTATTTTTTACAGGATATTGATTCCGGTTCAAAACTCAATACCGTATATTCCATTACGGCAGGGTTAAGTTTCTAGTCATTTATTTTTAGGCATTTCTTCACGTAGCTGTTAAGGGAAATTAACAGCCCCCGTTGAACCGCGGCATGCAAGTTGATATTCTATTGGTGAACCATAAATAACAGAATATGAAACTAAGATCCCTGGCTTTATTAACAATTGCTTCAACACTGACTTCGATGTCCTTTGCCCAAGGGTTTCATGTTGGCGTGAAAGCTGGTGCAAATATTTTTAAAGTTGATGGTACGGCTATTAAAGATGAATTTAAATTTGGATATAATTTGGGCGCTTTTGCCGAATTAAATTTTAGCGAAAAATGGGGTATCCAGCCCGAAGTGATGTGGAATCAAACAAACTTCCGGACAGCAACTAATTTTAATGAAATTTATCCGGGCGGTAAAAGTGATGTAGAAGGTAAATTAAATTATTTAAGCATTCCGGTACTTTTAAGCTTTACTCCTGCAAAATTTATTTCCTTTCAGGCCGG
>DASUVL010001173.1:0-10439 GCA_036379015.1 Niastella sp. | reverse complement strand
TCCGATGTATATTTCGTGCGGTATGATGCAGCCGGCAATTTTGGCTGGGCAAAAAACATAGGTGGTTCTGGCGCCGACAATGCCAATGGTATTACTACGGATGCCGGCGGCAATGTGTACGTAACTGGAACATTTCGCGGTACGGTTGATTTTGATGCCGGGGCTGGTTCCGCAGACCTCACAAGCTTTGGCGGCCATGACATCTTCATAACCAGGTACGATGCATTGGGTAATTATAGCTGGGCCAAAAACATAGGTAACGCAGGCACCGACGCTACGTGGGGTATTGCAACGGACCAAACTAACAGTTTGTATATAACCGGTCACTTTTACGGAACGGTTGATTTTGATCCTGGCACCGGTGATGGTTCACTTACAAGTTCAGGAAATAGCGACATGTATATTGCCAAATATGATCTGTTGGGCAATTATGTTTGGGCGAAAAGCATGGGTGGTAGCGGTGACGACGAAAGTAGGAACATTACAGTCAATGGCAACGGTGATGTGTATATTTCCGGTTATTTTGCCGGAACCGCCGATTTTGATCCTTCAGCTGCTGCGGCGAATGTTACTGCTTCCGGCGCAAGTGATTATTTTCTCGCCCGCTATGATGCGTCGGGTAATTATATAGCAGCCAAAAGTATGGAGGCCACTACTGAAAAAAATATCAGTGGTATTGTTTGCGATGCAGGAGGTAATGTATTTACAACCGGTTATTTCTTTGTAAGTTCAGATTTTGATCCTGATGCGCCTGTTTACAACCTGGTAAGCATGTTTAATACTAATGACATTTTCATTGCTAAATACAATCTTTTATCGGTTCCTTTACCAATAACCCTGCTTGACTTTGATGCCAAACCACAGCAATCGGGCGTACATGTTAACTGGACCACTACCGAAGAACTTAATAACAGTTATTTTGAAGTGCAGCGAAGCAACGATGGCGTGCATTTTGAAACCATAGGAAAAGTAAATGGTTGCGGCAGTTGTCAAATAGTAATGCAATATAGCTTCGATGATTGGCATCCTTATACAGCAACATCTTATTACCGTCTTAAACAGGTAGATGTTGATGGTGGATATAGTTATAGTAAAGTGGCTACCGTTAAATTCTTCCTCCAAACGATAGCAGAGTTGTCATTGTATCCTAATCCTGGTGATGGTCACTTTTTAATGAAAATACAAAACACAGGGAATAGAAAGCAAATACAGGTAAGTATCAGTAATGCTTCCGGCAACCTGGTTCAGCAATTACATCCTGTTATTGTACCGGCTGAAAATCAGCTTACGATCGATTTGAGCAAACAACCGGCAGGTATGTATTTAATTCAGGTTATCGATAATGATGGTACTAAACCAACAACGCTGAAAGTGATAAAATATTAAGAGAACAGATTCATACACGATAGTAATTGAACACAGTCCCGCCAACTGGCGGGATTTTTTTTGTACCTTTTCGTACTTAAACTATGCTCATGAAAAGGTATATCATGGTCACTGTTTCATGCTTTCTCATCATGGCTGCGTGTAAACGGCCGAAGCATGATGATAGCGCCGCCCAATTTTTCGCATCCGGCAAATGGATCGACCTTACTTATAGTTTCAGCGAACAAACATTGTACTGGCCCAACAATGCCACCGGTTTTAAACTCGATACACAGGTGAATGGCATTACACCGGCGGGTTTTTATTATGCTTCCAATGCCTTTTCAGCGCCGGAGCACGGCGGTACGCACCTCGATGCGCCGGTGCATTTTGCACAGGGGCATCAAACAACCGATCAGGTGCCGCTGGAAAATCTTACCGGCGGGGCAGTAGTGATTGATGTGAGTGAACGGGCATTAAAGGATGTGGATTACCTGATATCGGTGCAGGATATCGAAGCATGGGAAAAAGCAAATGGTAAAATACCAGATAGTGCGATCGTTTTATTTCGCACTGGTTATGGAAAGTATTATCCCGATGCCAAAAAGTATTTTGGTACCGATGAAAAAGGGGCAGGGGCCACACCGCATTTGCATTTTCCGGGTATTGATCCCGCAACCGCGGAATGGCTAAGCACCCAACGCAAAGTAAAAGCAGTAGGATTAGATACGCCGAGCATCGATTATGGCCAGTCAAAAGATTTTAAAACACATCAGGTATTGATGGCAAAAGACATTCCTGCCTTTGAAAACGTAGCCAATCTCGATCTGTTACCTGTAACCGGGGCCTATGTAGTGGCATTGCCCATGAAAATAAAGAACGGCAGCGGCGGCCCGTTGCGCATTATTGCCTGGGTGAAAAATGGTTAAATACCATATTCAAATGTGGCGACAAAACAAATTGTTGTCAGAAATACGCTTTCTAACATCCGCGAAGAAATTTCCCTGGTAGAAAATCACTATTTTACAGGCAATGAAACATAAATTGTCTGCACTGTTTTCTCTGTTATTCTTTACCGTTAACATTGCCATAGCGCAAGCCGATAAGTGGACAGGTTCCTGGCAAATGAGCCGGAAGCCCTACGCGGGTTCGTCGACTGCCATTATCATGAACCTTCAGATTGGTATTCCTGACCAGAAACAATTGTATCCTGCAAAAATAAAATTGCAATATGGCCAGTTCAGCGGAACATATGAAATGCTGCTTGCGCGCAAAAATGACGGGCAATTAGCCATTAGCCGGGGCAAATATCCATTACAGGAAACTCCTTATAAGCTGGGTATCTGGATGTGGTACCTCAACGGAACACTGGATTTCCAGGATAATAAGCTATCCCTGCATCGGAAGTGGATAGATAAGGCCGACTTCTGGATGAGGGGACTGTATGATGGTGATGAGATCTGGGAGTCCTCCAAAGTTGTACTGCGTGATTTTCTGTACAGGGACAGCATCATGCTGAAGAAGATCAACAATAGCCCATTGGCAGATTCAAGTGTAAGGCGGATCCTGCAGCCCGAAACAAGCGATATTTACCTGGGTATCTATGACCGCATTGTTACAGGAGACAGTATTGCCAAAATGAAAGTAGAGGATCAGGAAAAGTATGATAAGGATACAGTGACCTTGTTGCATAATGGCAAATCCCTGTTCTACCGGAATGAGATCAACGACCATAACCGCGAGTTGCGGGTGCGGCTTGATACAGGCAGGAACCTGTTCATATTTTTTGCTGATAATTATGGCGGCATTCCTCCTAATACAGGCTATCTATATATGGAGACCGATGGCAAGCCGTATGGATTTGATTTAAGTAACCGGTCAAATGTGTGGGGAACCTTTCTGGTAGCAGATGTATACTTCAAGCCCACAGCACAAAAGCCAACAGTACAAGATCCAATAGCACAAAAGCCAATAGTACAAAAAGATCTCAATGATCAGGTGGCGAAAAGAAAGGCAGAGCCAGTGGCTACGATTAAGGTGGATACCTCCGCTATTGTTTTAGAATTATGGGATGGAGCGGTACAGGATGGTGATAGCATCTCCCTCCGGCTGAACGGAAAATGGGTAACGACAGGCTTTCCCGTAAAGAATGCGATGCAAAAGATCCCGATCCAACTGCAGCCAGGTGAAAATGAATTGTTGTTCATGGCCGACAACCTTGGATCAATTCCACCCAATACAGCAACACTTCGCATACGTTATGGTCAGAAGACACGGGTGCTGGGATTGAGCACAGACATGCGGAAAAACAATACAATAAAGTTGATACTGGAGTAACAGTCGTAAAATTCTGGTTCAACCATAAGTAAGTATATAAATGCAAATTTTCAAATGTATTCCTGTGAATGAACTTGAATGCAAAATGAACGGAATTTGAATGCAGGCTTTACAATATAATTTAGATTTTCGTGCAAAATAAAATACGCATGAACACATCAGTACAATCCTATTCCTGCTTCTCCTTCCATGTACAACAATTGAAAATGATACTTAAAATAATGTGCTGTTATCTGGCACTATTGATCCCTGTTGCTGTTTTCAGCCAAAAAATTGCTTATGGAAATAATCCGCAGGCCGGCCATTATTTTGATGTTGGCGATGCCAGAATATACTATGAGATCTATGGTAAAGGCGAGCCCTTTGTGTTATTGCATGGAGGCGTTTATGGCTACATTGACGAATTTGAGTATTTCATCCCCAAATTAGCCGAAAAGTACCAGGTAATTTGTATTGCAACCAGAGGACATGGCAAATCGGAGATCGGGAAGGCTCCTTTTACCTACCAGCAACGGGCAGAGGATTGCTTTAAAGTGATCAGAAGCATCACCAAAGACAGTGTGACTGTGTTGGGATTTAGTGATGGCGGATACAGTGGGTTGAAACTGGCAGCCCAGTTTCCGGCAATAGTCAAAAAATTAATCGCCATTGGTGTAGGTGATGATCCCAAAGATTCGGTGTATAATAAATACCATTATACGGTAGCGGAATTGAAAAAAGAAAGTCCCAAATTTATTGAAAGCCGTATAAAGCTGATGCCTGAACCTGATCGATATGATGAGTGCCTGGCCAAACTCAATGACCTGTATAATAAGGATTACATGAGTAAGGAAACTTTTGAAAAGATTAAATGCCCGGTATTGGTAATGAGTGGAGACAACGACGGCTATTCAACAGTAGAACAAGCCGTATTATGTGCAAAATATATTCCCCAACACCAATTGTCTATCATCCCCGGATGTCATCATGTGGTATTTTATTGCAACTTTCCGGCAGTTTGGGAATCGATACAACCGTTTTTGAAGAAATAGTTTTAGGATCGGCAAAGTCAAAAGCCCCCGATGTATCGGAGGCTTTTGACGTTTTAAGAACTTCTTTTAATCTCACTAAATTTTTAACACATCTCCTTTTATAAAGTTTATAGCTATGATTCTTTATCTTTTTTATGGTTGCGAGCACTCATTTAACCCGACAGGTACATATAAAATTCACCGGTCTTGCTCTCATCCTCACTCAGCACCAGAAAAATAAAGAAATCTTCGGGGCGGAAAATTTTCTTATTGCCTATCAGGTTTTCTCTGAATAAGGTAGTGTAATTCTTAATCTGTTCATCGGCTTGTCCGGGTGGAATGGTGAAAATAAGATATTGTCCGTTTTTAACAGGGCTTACCAGATAGGTTTTACGAACAGCAGCTGATAGTTGGGCATATACTGTTCCATTGATCAGTTTTCCATGATGCATAGTAAACCTGTTAGCTGGGCAAAAATTCAACGAGTCGAACGGTTTGATTACCCTCCTGCCTGGCAATTTGTGGTCCATATCAATATAAACAGTTTCGAGGTAAGTATCATATTGAAATGGTTGTTGAGAATATGCGGGCACCATTTTCAATGGCTGGCAGACCGTATAGTAATTATTCAGCTTTTCGATCCGGTATTGAAAATCAAACTCCTTATTCAAAATCGCCTGGTAGCTTTCTTCTGTTTGGATACCATCAAGAATAGCATTGGGAGAATGTTTGAGGAATCTCAGTTTTCTTCTAAAC
Source organism: Niastella sp. (assembly GCA_036379015.1). Lineage (GTDB taxonomy): Bacteria > Bacteroidota > Bacteroidia > Chitinophagales > Chitinophagaceae > Niastella. Next base: position 4,971 of record DASUVL010001173.1, on the reverse strand, counting down.
GCACCGGGACTGGAATGGAAATGTTGGGCAAATGCCTTTGACAAAGAAGGTGAACTTGTATAACCTGTTTTTTCTGCTATAGAAGTAAGTGAAAGATCTGTGTACCATAAAAGAGAAGCCGCCTTCTCAAGACGATACCGTTTAATATAGCCGCCGAGTGATTCATTTTCTGTTTGCGCGAAAATGTCAGCCAGGTGGTGATAAGAGACACAGGTATGATCGGACATACGTTGCAGTGAAATGTCTTCATGCAGATGCGCTTCCATATATTCCTGCACCCGGTAAACGATAGACTGATAATACCATATGGTAGAGGGCCTGTTCATTGCTGAACTAAGATATTTTTAAAAAGGCAGTTATTGAACAGGTTACCGGTTTATAACATTTTATTATCATCATTATCCATTTTCGGGTTTTTTACAAAGGGTATGGCATTTTCGGTCAACGCAGACTATTTTCATGTCCGTTAGTAACATTGTTATTTGTATATAAACCATTCATTATGAAAGAAAAACCGGTACGGATTGCAGCTGCTGTTATAGCCCTGGTATATATTGGCATTCAGGGTTTTCAAGATTATGTATTTGCCCAATTCCCTTCGCCATCTTCTCCCAGGGAAGAATTGATGCAGGGTTTTCATCCGCTGCACCTTATCCGTTCCTGGCTAATGTTATTTGCCATGTTTGGATTATTGTTTCTTTACCTGGTAATTTGTTCACTCGCTGCCAAAATGAATCGCTTCTGGGCCCGCTTGGCATTTTCAGGTGTTTTTATCTTTCTCTTTTTGGAGATCATTATACGTTCTATCGAATTGTTCTACATCCAGCAATATTTACCTGAACAGGCTTTGAAGAGCAATGATCAGGCGCTGCCCGGCATTATTGATAAGATGCAGACTTTTCAAACCATTCAGGTGTCATTGTATTTCCCTTTGATCTTTTCTGCCCTGATCGCGTATGTGATATTGTTTTTTTTATTTGCCGGTGGTGAAAAGGTGAACAGGCTCATCCGTTTTGTGATGGCGGTGAACATTCTTCGTTCTTTATGGAGATTACTCAGTGACTATGGTAATATCAGTTGGTTGCAAGGGAGTTTGTATAACAGGTTATATTTTACTTTAGTAGTATTATTGTTTGGTTCAACGGCAGTGTGGCTTTTAATATTGAAGGAGAAACAGAATGCTGATGTTGATCAACCTGATATTTAGTTTGAAGACTCATGTGTTTGGTGTAATCAAGATTTCTGATATACTCTCACATAATCAACTAATAGTTGTTGAGGAAAAATGCTGTCATCAATACCATGCTTACCACCCCAGGCGCCACCAACTGCTACATTAAGGAGAAGATAGAATGGCTGGTCAAACGGCCATGTTGAATAATTCGTGTGATCGTTCCTGAATGAAAAGTAAATATTGTTATCAATGAGAAAATCGATCTTCTCTGTTGTCCATTCGATGGAGTATAAGTGAAAAGCATCCTGAACATCTGGCATAGTGATCTGTTTACCTTTTTGCGTACCAGCCGTATGATTAAACGCCTCCGTATGAATAGTACCGTGGATCTTGCCAGCATTAAATCCCACATGCTCCATGATATCCACTTCGCCGCTTTTGGGCCAACGACCGTAGGTATTGTTAACAGGCAACATCCAGATGGCGGGCCAGGTGCCACGCCCTCTGGGTAGTTTAGCTTTTACTTCCACTTTTCCGTATGTCCATTCACCTTTCCCTTTTGTCACAAGCCGGGCCGATGTGTAATTCCTACCATTTCTCGTTTCCCTTCGGGCTTCGATGATGAGCAAACCTTTTTCCAATCTGGCATTTTCAGGCCGTTGGTCTGTGTAGGTTTGACATTCTTCGTTACCCCAGCCATGCCCACCAACGTTATAGCTCCACCGGCTTGAGTCAGGTTGAATGCCTTTGTCGAATTCATCTGCCCAAACCAGTTCATATTTTCCAGAGACATTGACCGGGGAGGCCGGTTTATTCATACAATTGAAAGCAATCATTGAAGAGAAAATGTATGCTACAGTTTTCATGATAGAAATCAATTAACTATAAAGGTAATGTTCTGCGTTGTTTTATATATCAGAATATATATAGATTTACGGGTCGTTATGAGTTTATAATATAAAGCCACTTCCTGTCTTAACCCCACTAACATTTGGAATCATGGCACCAAGGGACTCGAATAAATGGAACGAATTGTTCTATGGCGTTTTAGGAAATTTAATAACCGCGGCTATTTTAGCTTTTATAGGTTACATTTTCAGTAAATTCTCACTATCGATTATTAGACCATTTTTTTTACTCCCGTGGTACATTCTTTTAGCTATAGCAATTTTCAGTAGTTTACTTGTTATACTTGTTCTTCATATTGTTTTCAAAGAAAAATCTTATCCGGGTAAAATTATAATTCAGAAAAACGGCTCACCCGACGAGCAACTCAAACTTCCCGGAAGTTCGCAAAATATATCGTTTAGGAACATTCGATACTGGTTAGGTCCCCTGATGACTGCTATTTTGATTTCTGGTTTTGCTTTAGTTTATTCTTTTACCACTAATAGAAATAAAACCTTTATCGAGCCGGAAGTGAGGCTCATCAAAGCAGGGACCTATCCTGTTGGCACGAAACCTGCAGAATATAACTCATTATCCGGCAAATTTAATATCTCTCCAAATGCGTTTAGCGATGACCTCCCTTTTAGTGAAATAAATATTTCAGACTCCTTTAAAATTTCACGATACGAGACTACCATAGAAGAGTATGAATTATTTTTAAAGGATACACATCATTCATCACCGCCTGATTTTGACGAGCAGGAAAAAGGTGGAAAAAAATTACCTGTTACTTTAGTAACACATGCTGATGCCTCGGCTTATTGCGATTGGCTAACCGAAAAAACAGGCAGGAAATATCGGCTTCCCAAAGAAGAAGAATGGGAAATTGCCGCAGCAGGGGATAAGCGAAAAACTTACCCCTGGGGAAATGAAACCCCTGATGTTTCAAGAGCAAACTTTGCCATACATAAAAATAGACCTGTTGAAGTTGGGAGCTATTCTACTAACGTTTCTCCTTTCGGTGTTCAGGACATGGCCGGCAATGTAGCAGAGTGGTGTCTCTCTTCCTGTCCAATAGGCGATGTGGTTCGGGGAGGCTCCTGGGCGGATCTCAATGCATTTTACCTTCGATGCGCTAACCGGCAATGCATCCCGCATGGAGAAAGACGAAGTACGATTGGTTTTCGCATTGTTCGTGAATAAATTTTTTAATTCTTCATTTTTTTACCTAAATCAAAAAAGACCAGAATGAAAAAGTTATTTGAAAACCGCAGCTTATTGTCTTGCGCAATAATGATGATTGTTATAGTAAACACATTATTCTCATGCCAGGATGCTAACCTTGTCAACGTTAACTCGATTGACGCACCTGTAACATCTGCAACAACTGACATTGCCCCGGCTGTTCAACCTTATGATATTTTTGAAAACTTTATAGCTTCCGGTTGGATGGGAGATGGCAAGGATCCACAAAAAAGGTACCTTAAGCTGGATCAATCCTGGGCGAGCCAACCTCATTCAGGAACGTCTTGTATGAAAGTTTCCTATTCCCCGGGAGGACCAGAAGGATTTGCCGGCATTGTTTGGCAGAATCTGCCTAATAACTGGTGTCTAAGCCCCGGCGAAGACTTTTCTAAAAAAGGGTACACAACAGTCAGGTTCTGGGCAAGAGGAGAAAAGGGAGGGGAATTCGTTAGGTTTAAGGCAGGTGGGAGACCATGCACCAATGGTGGTCAGTACAGGGATTCTTTTGAATCCAAGGAAAGAGGCTATGCCCTCGAAAAAGAATGGAAGGAATACATCATTGATATAACAGGAAAAAACTTGTCTTCTGTCATTAGCGGTTTTTGTTGGTCAGCATCCGCATCTTCTTCCAAAATGGAGTTTTACCTTGATGATGTGACTTACCAATAAGTCTTTTGTATAAGTCAAAAGCCCTCCGACACATCGGGGGGCTTTGGGCGTTTTTAGCGGTTCTTACCTCTATAACATCAAAATTTTACTGGTCCTTCTTTTCTTTAACTACCTGGCCGTCTGCCGAGTACAGAACCTTAGTTTCTGGATCGCCGTCCAACTTTACTAAATAGGCAACAGTACCATCCTTATCCACTCTGTATACATTATTTATCTCTCTGTCAGCATATGCACTCTTTACAGCAGATGCCACTGCTGATGGAAGTTCGGATGTCCTGATTTTCATTCCTTTTGACATCATTTTACCATCAGTACCAAACGAAGCAATATGGTCTGTGCCATTTACTTCAAACGCTACTTTGTACTTACCTTCCTTCATTTTCCATTCAACATCTTTAGCATTGGGAAATGCAGTTTTAAAATTTGTTTGAACTGCAGTGGGAACATCGCTTTCTTTTAGTTTATCCTGTTGTTTATCCTGTGCAGATGCACCCAGCACTAACCCTGTGGTCAACAAGGTTACAAATAGTATATTTTTCATAATAAAGCATTTACATTAAAGGAACAAATAACAAGCCAATAAGATCAGGAAAGTGAGGATAATTTTGGACACTTTAAGGCTCTGGTTGGGATGAGTGAACAGGAAGCCTTAATATTCTTAGAAAACGTATATGAAGGGAAAAAATTACGTTTCATGTAATTTTGTGACTTCTGTCGTGCAATTAAAAAGACCCGCAAGGGTCTTTTCGTTATTTAGCCACCAATCAAACAAGCTATTTTTCTATTTCCGAATACTTTTTATAAACAGCCCGGTAACCTAAAAGCCGTCCAATCGGAGCTACGATATTCATTAATAGTTTTTGCACGCCTAATGGAATATTTATCAGAAAACTTTTACTATCAATATATTTTAAGATAACCAGCTCCTGAATTAATCCGGCTTTCCCGTTTGGCATTTTGCCATCAGTACTAAGTCCCACAATCGTTTCCAACAA
>DASUVL010001172.1:0-7132 GCA_036379015.1 Niastella sp. | reverse complement strand
ACCTACCGGCTTTTTCTGTTTCTCCCATTCAGTAATGCGTACGATAACGCGATCGCCGTCTTTGGCGTTATTCAAAGCCTGCTGCGGAATAAGGATATCCGGCATGGGCTTTTCGGTATCTGCGGTAAAAAAGGCGGCGTTCCTGCCTATTTCAATTTTACCAAGGAACTCCGTTTGTTTTCGTTGCAATACGTCAACAACGGCTCCCTGCTGACGACCGCTTTTTTTAGCGGCGCCACCAAACACCTGCACACGCACGGTATCGCCATGCAAAGCGGTGTTAAAGTCGTTGGGACGTACAAGTATATCATTGGGAAGATTCTCAACTATTACATACCCGATGCCTGACCGGGTAATATCTAAAACACCTTTCAGGGTGTGTTGTGCAGAAGCTGTTTTTTTCTTAGTCTTCTTAGCTTGTTTCCTGCTCATTCAATCATTTTAATTCGTGATACTGAAATCAGTAATGAATTTACTGATAATATCAGTAAACTGATGCCCCTCATTAAAAAGGAATTGGATTTCAATGGGAATTACATACACGGGGTAATCTTGCAAGGTCTGTCCAAATTTTATGAGGCGAACGGCATCTTTTTCAGTAGTAAGTATAATTTTTTTTTCTGTGGGGATGTTTTTAAACCGGTCTACGATATACTTCCAGTCATCAATGGAAAAAATATGATGATCGCCGTATAATACTTCGTAGTAGGTTTTGGAAGCATCCTGTAAATATTTCTTCAACGGCATGGGATTGGCGATACCACTTACCAGTAATACTTCGGTTGAAGTATTCAGGGACATTTCTTTTTTGTTAATAATGTGGTATGGTAATCCATAGCGAATCGTTGAAAAGAACACTTGTTGATGTGACAGCGGTTTTATTTCCTGTTTTAATGCCTGCTTTTCTTCTTCGGGTAATAGCAGCGGGCATTTGGTAACCACGATCACATCGGCCCGTTTATACGATCTTCGTTCATCACGCAGATCACCTGTTGGCAATAACCAGTCACGGGTGAACAGGTTATCGTAATTAGTAAGAATGATATTCAATCCCGCTTTTATAGACCGATGTTGAAAAGCATCATCCAGAATGATCGCTTTTGTATCGGGTCTATCGTGCAATAATTGCGGAATGGCTATTATTCTTTCTTCACCCACTGCAATGGAAACACCGGGGAATTTGTTATAGAATTGCATGGGCTCATCACCAATATCCAGGGCTGTGGTATTTTCGCCAGCCAACGCATACCCTTTGGTTCGGCGTTTATATCCCCGGCTTAACACAGCCACCTCCATATCGTTGTGCAAAAATTTTACCAACCATTCAACCATGGGCGATTTACCGGTTCCGCCTACCGACAGGTTGCCGATACAAATAATAGGCAGGTTAAAACCGGTTGACCGAAGGATTCCTTTGTCATACAATCGATTACGTATCCAGATCGCTGCGCCATATAACAGGGAAAAAGGGAACAATAATATGCGGAAGGGCCGCAACAACGGAGCATTAAAATTCATATATACGATGCGGTGTAATGCAAAAATTTAAAGGTACATCAAATTCATCGATGTCCTCAATGTATTCTACCGCGTCGAAAAATGAGAAACCGATCTTTGTAGCATCCGGCCGGCACTGTGCCAGGTACCTATCGTAATACCCCTTGCCGTAGCCAACCCTGTACCCGCGTTCATCAAATGCTACCAGGGGAACAAATATGATATCGAGGTTTTGGGGCGGAATAATAGCGCCGCCGATGGGCTCCAGTATATTGAACTTGTTTTTGATAAACAGTCCATCCTTTTCAACCAGTACGGCTTCCATATCCAGCAGATCCACATGAATTTTGGGCCATGCAATGTGCATGATCAAATTCTGATCCTTTAAAATGTCTTCGCAAATGGAAACATCAAATTCGCGCCGGCTTGCCAGCGGGTTATAAGACAACAGGTAGTTTACCGGGGGAAAAATCATTTTGCTGAAGCTGGCCGCCATTGATGCGGTTAGTTGCTGCAGATCTTCTTCCAGGATGTTCATCCTGCGTTGCAAAAACTCCTTTCTAACGGTATTTTTTATCATAATAATTCTTTCAGTTGCTTTCTTATAGCATCTGCCTGAGAGTTGATAAATGTCCCGTTTATATTTTCAGAATAGGGAATAGACGCTATTCTGGGAAAGTTGCTCCATTGTACTATCTCTTCTTCATAATCCAGGTACTGGTCATTGAAAATCCATCCGATCACCGGTAGTTGCATATCGCGGCAAACCCGCGCTGTTAATAGTGAATGATTTATGCTCCCCAGGTAATTGCGACTGACCAGTATTACTTTCGCGCCCAATTCTTTGATCAGGTCAGCCACAAATGTAGTATTATTCAGTGGCACCAATAAACCCCCTGCTCCTTCTATTAGTAAATTACGATTATTTAACGGAATCTGGTTACAAATCTTTCTAATATCAATCGTAATTCCTTCCTCGCGGGCAGCAATATGTGGCGATGCAGGTTTTGCCAACCGGTATACCTCGGGATGCACAACCGAACCGGTATCCTTAAGCAAATTGGCCACCCATTCACTATCGGTGCCTTCAGAAAACCCTGCCTGCACCGGTTTCCAGTAATCTGCCTCCAATGCTTTAGCCAATATGGCTGAAACAAAGGTTTTACCTACGCCGGTACCGATGCCTGTTACGAAAATTCGCTCCATTTTAGATTCAAGCTTTATTTGCTGCACGCTGTACGCGAAAACGAAGTCGGAAGTCCGAAGTCGGAGGTCCGAGGTCGGAAGTCGGAAAATACAAGTCCTTCTTACTTCAGACCTCTGACTTCAGACTTCTTTATTTACAAAGATGCTAAAAATCGTAGTTCCGTAATTGCGGGAAGTTACATACAGCGGGTACCCTTCATAATTATTCCGGGGTGTATGTTCCATTACAAACCAACCACCTGGTTGCAGCAGTTGTTTTTCCGCTATTAATTTGGGGAGGTCATCAATGGTGCCCAGTGCGTACGGCGGACCGGCAAAAATAAAATTGAACCGGCTGGTGCATTGGGTAATAAATTTGAAGACATCCATCTTCACCACAGTGAAATTTTCCAGTTGCAGGGAAGCCGATGTTTTTTTAATGAACTCGTACATCGCCGGATCTTTTTCTACAATGGTACAGGCTACAGCTCCGCGTGATGCCAGCTCGTAGCTGATGCTGCCAGTACCGCCAAACAAATCGAGGGTATGTAAGGCAGTTATTTCCAGGTTGTTTTCAATAATATTAAAAAGTCCTTCTTTGGCAATATCAGTGGTAGGCCGGGTATGCGGCATTTTACCTGGCGGATTGATCTTTCTTCCACCGAATTCCCCTCCTATTATACGCATAAAGCCATTTTCAAAAGCGGTGAAAAGTAATGGGCCGGGAAGGCGGAAAACGCTGCATCCATTTTTACAGAATCCGGCAACCGGTCCCACTGAACCTGTAAGAAATATTTCAGCAACTCCTGGTAGAGCCGTGATTGTTCATCAAGCAAACCTGCAACGATCAATGTTACTTTTTCCTGACTTATATTAAAGCGGTTACATATGGCCAGCAGGTAGTACGATACATCATCAGGCGTTTGATACGAGTAAGATTGCATCAGCTGAATGCTGGTTCCTTTAAAAACAGCCACGAGGAACTGGTCGGTGCGCATAACCATTTTTATTACTTGCTCACCATCTGATTGCGCCTGACCTTCATTCAGCAACAGGGTATAATAGTGCCAGTAGTTGCCGGAGGCAAATTTCCGTTGTAACAAAGCATGTATCTCCCGGGGAACCCGGTAAATGTTATACATCCTCCAGCCAATCACTTTTTCACTTAACATCAAACCCTTGCGGGCATTCCCATATATGATCTCGGTAACAGGCTGGTTCAGTTCAATATGAAAGACCTTTTCAGGTAAAAAGCTGCTGTCGGTATAATTATAAACTACAAATGCATCCTTAAACTGTACTTGTAATAATTCATCATTTGTTATTATTTCCAGCAGGTTTTCTAACATGGTTTTGCCCGGAGTATAATCGAGGTTATACTGGCGAAGCCCTACAAAACGACGCTGCTCTTTATGGTAAATGACAAAGCTGAACATTTTTTCCCCCACTTCAATCAGTAATTGACTGTTTTGTAGTTCGTCAGCATCCCTCATTTCAGGAACAATATCAAAGTTGGCCTTAAGCATAGTTGTCAAAAGCTGCAATGTTACTATAAAATCGGTTTAAATGAGCAGGAATAATATTATTATCCTGCCGGCTGTGCATTCCTCATTACCTTTGCCTCCCTTTATGTGCGCCTTATCTAAAAATACAGCATTCCAGGTAGAACTCACCAACAGGCAGATACTTAAAATGGCTGCACCCATCAGCTTAGCCATTTTAATACCACAAATCAATTTTGTAACGAATAATATTTTTTTAGGGCATTATAGTAAACAAGCCCTGGCTGTTGCCGGTGTTACCGGTGTGTATTACTTAATATTTTCAGCCATTGGCTATGGTTTAAACAACGGACTGCAGGCATTGATTGCCCGCCGTGCCGGTGAAAACAGACCCGAAGAGATTGGCAAATTGTTTAGCCAGGCTGTGTTTATTGGAATTTCAATTTCATTATTGGGTATTTTGCTCACCTATACGGTTACACCCCGCCTGTTTGGGTATTTTATCACCGATCAGGAACGTTTGCAACAGGCTATCTCATTTTGTCGCATCCGCATTTGGGGCCTTCCCTTTTTGTACGTTTACCAAATGCGCAATGCCTTGCTGGTTGGCACCAATCAAAGCAAGTACCTGATTGGCGGCGCCCTGGCGGAGGCAGGTACCAATATTTTACTGGATTACCTGCTGATCTTTGGTCATGCCGGCTTTCCGGAAATGGGGTTGAATGGAGCCGCTGTTTCTTCTATTATTGCCGAAATAATCGGTCTGCTGGTGGTTTACCTGGTGATATTGCAAAAAGGCATCGGCCGGCAACTCTATTTATTCCAGCATTTCCGGTGGGATGGCTATAATGCCCGGCTCATATTTTCTATGTCGGCTCCGCTTGTTTTTCAGCATGGTATCAGCCTTGTTAGCTGGGAATATTTTTTCCTGTTGATCGATGCGCATGGTGAAATGGCCCTGGCTGTTTCCAATACCACGCGAAATATCCTTGGTCTGGCAGGTATAGTGACCTGGGCTTTCGGTTCAACCACCAATGCTATGGTCAGTAATATCATTGGCCAGGGTAAGCAGGACCACGTTTGGCTGCTGATCGGAAAAATGATCAGGTTGAGCTTTGGTTCGGCCTTAATTATCGCCATTTTGATCAACCTGTTTCCTGAATGGTTGTTTTCGGTGTATGGGCAATCGGGGGAATTTGTAGCCCAGGCCGTTCCGGTTGTACGGGTATTATCAGTAGCCATAGTAATGATGTCCTTTTCTGTAGTATTCCTGAGTGCCGTAACCGGCTCGGGCAATAGCCGCGTTTCATTAATGATCGAAATATTTGCCATCGTCTTGTACTGCGTGTACATTTACCTCGTATTAGATAAATTCTTCTTATCTATAACATATGGCTGGATGAGCGAGTTGATTTACTGGCTGTGCCTGTTCTTACCATCATTTTTGTATATGCGGAGTGGGAAGTGGAAGGGTAAAATAATTTGATAATTTGCTAATGTGATAATATGATAATGAAATACAATACAAAATACAATTAGCTAATTTGATAATGCGATTCCGCGTGCGCTTCGCGTTAGTAGGAAAACCGGGCATTGAAGCATTATCACATTATCGAATTATCACATTATCACATTAATCATTTGTATTCTTCCAATAATTTCTTGCCCTTAGCTTTTATACCCGGGTCTTCAGCAATTTTGTTGGGCATCTTGAGCATGATCTCCAATAGTTCTCTGGCTTTTTTATCGTTGTCTTTCCGGTGCCAGGCTTTGGCCAGTTCGAGGTAGTTCAATAAAAAGGAGGGATTGAGCTGTTTGCTTTTCTCAAAATATTTAATGGCATCTTCCAAACTGGCTTTGGGCAGGGCTTCGTAAGCCACTTTTACCAGCCATTTTTCCACTGAATTCAAATCACTCACTTCATAATGCCACTTCGCAAGTACATGATACCCTTTAAAATTGTTGGGATCGAGCTGCACGCTTTTCTCTGAATAGTTTTTTACATCTTTAATCGCTTTGATCTTATCATCGCCTGAAGAAATGAGCGCCATGCGGCCCATAGCCAGGGCCATCACTACATTGGCATCGGAACTATTGGCATTTACCTGCAGGGCCTTTTGTGCATATACCCGGGCGTTACGATAATATTCTTTTTGTTTTTCCTTTGTGACCTGGTGTTTCCCCACCATGCTGTATAATTCGCTTATTTTGATGAGCGCGATTAGGTTAGTAGGCTGGTGACGATATACATCGAGGTATTTTTGAAGCGCTTCCGGTTCTTTAAATGCATTTTCGAGCTGTTGCGCATCCTTCAACAGCGTATTGATATCCTGTGCATTGTTTTCGAATGGCAGGATTAACAAAAAAAGCATGAGCCCTATTGTACTTCCTATTTTACCCATCAAACTTCTTATGCAATGTAACGCCAATTTTTCCCTGAAAATTTTCTACAGGGGCGTCTAATTTATAGATAGTAAGTATTACTTCTTTGGTAAAAGGATATTGGAGCCTGATCTCACGGATGATGCCATCTGCCACCTTTTCTAAAAGACCTGTTGGTACCTGCATTCGTTGCTTTACAATGTTGAGTATTTCAACATAATTGATCGTATTCTTTAAACTGTCAAATGTGGTATCGCCTTCTTCGTAAGCTACCCGCACATTTATTTCATAGGAGCTGCCCGTTAATTTTTCCCCTTCGTATATGCCATGAAAGGCATGCAGCTTAACCTGATTTAATTCGATAACAACCATACTTATATTTTGTTTTGCTAAAACAGTGCCATATAATTGAAAAACGCCAAACGCTTAACGCTAAAAGCGTAACGCTTAAGATAATAATCTCGAACGTTCGACTTTTAACATCAGCTTTTGGCGTTTCGCGTTTTGCTTCGGCGTTTTGGGCCTGCCTGCTGCGCCTTGCGCCACCGCTAAAGCTTTGGCGGCAC
>DASUVL010001171.1:0-3560 GCA_036379015.1 Niastella sp. | reverse complement strand
GTGTTGGAATGGGGTTTGGGCTCCGTCATTTTATCCATAATATCCTTTAGGAAACCATGTTTTAATTGCCAGAGTATTTGCATTACCTGTTCTTCGGCTTTTGTAAGGGACTTCATTATAACTAAGCTTTTAGTTGTTGATCAAATGTATAACTAATTACTTAGTCGCGAAATAATTTCCTTGATTTTTTACAATATTTTTTTGAAAGGGGTTACGCCGGTCTGAAAAACGGTACTAATATTTATAATAGTCAGTGTGGATGGGCGATACAGCAGATAACGATTTTTTATATAAATATGTATTTGATACTATCTTTTGGTCAATTAATGTCATTTATAGCTTCGATTTTATCCACAAAAGCTATGAGGTTTCGAGATTGAGTGTTACTTTTGCAGACAGTACCGGATGGATTAACAGGTTATTAGCACCTGATTTGCAACCTCCCCCGAACTTAGTTAGTCTTGCAAATGTTAGTATTGTACCCTTAACAATCATAGAAAGGCGATTTAAAATCGGCGATTATAGTCATTTTCATTTTATAAAGTAGATATGAGACAGCTCAAAATTGCGACACAGATTACGAATCGAGATTCGCAGGCAGTAGAAAAGTATCTTCAGGAAATTTCAAAAATTCCGATGATCACTCCCGAAGAGGAGACAGTACTGGCCCAGCGGATCAAGATGGGTGATCAAAAGGCATTGGATAAGTTAGTGCAGGCCAACTTGCGTTTCGTGGTATCTGTTGCTAAGCAGTACCAGCACCAGGGGCTTTCTCTTAGCGATTTGATCAACGAGGGTAACCTCGGTTTGATAAAAGCAGCCCAGCGTTTCGATGAAACCAAGGGTTTTAAATTCATTTCATACGCCGTATGGTGGATTCGCCAGTCCATTTTACAAGCGTTGGCAGAGCAGGGCAGATTAGTCCGCCTGCCTCAAAACAAAATTGGCACCTATAACAAGGCTAACAAAGCGTACATGGCTTTTGAACAGGAACATGAGCGTGAGCCTAGTACCGAAGAACTGGCCGAGTTGCTGGAAATGAGCGAAACCGAGATCAATAACATTTTCCAAAGCAATACCCGTCATACCTCACTCGACGCTCCGGTACACGAAGCGGAAGATGTGGCTATGGGTGATTTGCTGGAAGGCGGCGATGATACGGATGACGATGTAATGAAAGATTCATTACGTAACGAGATCCGCCGGGTATTGAAATCGCTGAGCCCACGCGAAGCTGAAATTGTAAATGCTTATTTTGGCCTGGATGGCGAAAATGGGGTAACCATTGAGCAAATTGGCCAGAAATATGATCTGACCAAAGAGCGTATTCGCCAGATCAAGGAAAGAGCCATTAAGCGTTTGCAAAAGGCCCGCTACAGCAATGCTTTAAAAGCTTATTTAGGTTAGTACAGGTACTATAAAGAAACGAGAACCCCGGTTGGCTTACCACCTTCCGGGGTTTTTTGTTTTATGGAAGGCGGTGCCATTATGCGAACAAGTATATATCTGGTTCGTTATTTGAATATTAGTTTATAGTTAAAAATGATACAGCGTTTCGGGTTAGTAGCCATCATATTGGGGATGATTTTTTCTTCCTGCGAAAAAACAATCACGTTCAGGCCCAACGATTCGGAGCCGGTACTGGTTATTGAAGCTTCTATTGAAAATGATCAGGCGCCGGTAGTTATTTTGTCCCAAAGCTTTGATTATTTCAACCAGATCAGTGCCGAGCTGCTGGCCAATTCCTTTGTTCATAATGCCGACATTACCATTTCAAACGGAACCCGAAACCATAAGTTAAAAGAAATTAAGGTTCCTGTTACTAATGGATATTCCCTGTATTATTACACAACCGATTCTTCCAATCTGGGTACCGCCATTGTCGGCGAATTCGGCAAAACGTACTCATTAACCATAAAATCAAACGAAAAAGAGTATTCAGCCGCCACAACCATTCCAGTACTCTCCAAAAAAATAGATTCCCTGTGGTGGGAAGACGCCCCCAACAGTCCCGACCCGGTTAAAGTGATCGTGATGGGGCGGTTTATTGACCCTCCTGGTCTCGGCAACTACACCCGGTATTACACCCAGGTTGATGGCTTACCCTTTTATCCCGGATTCAATTCGGTTTTTGACGACCAGATAACAGATGGCACCACCTACAATTTGCAAATTGAAAAAGGAGTAGACCGTAACAATAGTGTTAACCTGGAACAATATGCTTTTTTCGATCACGGCGATTCGGTGGTGATAAAGTATTGTAATATTGATAAAGCTACCTTTGACTTCTGGCGAACAATGGAGTATAGTTATGCCAATATCGGCAACCCGTTTGCATCGCCCAATAAAGTGCTCAGCAATATCCAGGGCGGCGGACTGGGTTATTTTGGCGGGTATGCTGCCCAATATAAATCGATCGTTATTCCCAAATAACGCTGGTTGAGGGTGGTCGGTTATTCACACCTAATTCAGGTACTTGCGCTTTATATTTTTCGTAACTCATTTTCTGGTAAATTTGTCAACTTTTCTTTAGAATACAGCATTATGGAAATCGAAAAAATACATTGCCTGATTATTGGAAGCGGGCCTGCAGGATATACCGCCGCTATTTATGCAGCGAGAGCTAACATGAAACCGGTATTATACCAGGGTATTCAACCCGGGGGCCAGTTAACGATCACTACAGAAGTAGAAAACTACCCTGGTTACCCCGATGGTGTTCAGGGACCCGAAATGATGGTACATTTTGAAAAACAGGCGTCCCGTATGGGTGCCGACATTCGATTTGGCCTGGCTACAAAAGTTGATTTTTCTGCTCCCCCCTTTAAGGTTTGGATAGATGAGGAGAAACTGGTTGAAGCAGATTCGGTGATTATTGCCACCGGCGCATCGGCTAAATGGCTTGGTCTGGATAGCGAACAACGCCTGAATGGCTTTGGCGTAAGTGCCTGTGCTGTTTGCGATGGTTTCTTTTTCAGAGGCAAAGAAGTGGCTATTGTAGGCGCGGGTGATACAGCTGCCGAAGAAGCCCTGTATTTGTCTAAATTGTGTACTACGGTTCATATGTTCATTCGCCGTAATGAAATGCGGGCTTCCAAAGTGATGCAGGAAAGAGTACAACGTACACCAAATATTAAAGTGTATTGGAATACAAACACCGAAGAAATACTTGGCGAGAACAAGGTAGAGTCCGTACGGATAAAAAATACCAAAACCGGTGAGCTGCAAACGATACCTATTAATGGCTTTTTTGTAGCTATTGGCCATCAGCCCAATTCCGATATTTTTAAAGGATGGCTCGATATGGATGAGGCCGGTTACCTGAAAACGATCCCTGGCACCACCAAAACCAATGTTGAAGGTGTATTTGCATCTGGTGATGTGCAGGATAAACTATATCGCCAGGCAGTTACTGCAGCCGGTAGCGGTTGTATGGCAGCCTTGGATGCCGAACGCTATTTATCGGCCAAAGGATTGGTGTAAACCTGCCTTCCGGCCTTGCTTCGCCGAAGCTTCGCGACCGCGTGCCGCCAAAGCTTTAGCGGTGGCGCAAGGCGCAG
>DASUVL010001170.1:0-3434 GCA_036379015.1 Niastella sp. | reverse complement strand
ATGTGTAAACGACAAAAGTACAAGGAAAACTACAATCAGAAGTAGGATGTAAGAAGTAGGAGATAAGAATTTCGCGATCTTATTACTTCCTACCACTTACTTCTTACTTCTGTCTCATGCAGTCAATGTTATTTATATTTGCCTTAATTTTTTATATGGCAGAATATATCATTTACGTTGGGCAGATCGAGGAATTACAAATGTTGAATGACAGAAAAGCGCTGGATTCCATTTTTCGCAAAGCGCAGAGTGCTGTAGTTGGCGGAGAAGTGGTGGCATTGGTACGTCAGTCTGCGAACGGTCAATCGTATAGGTTTAATGAGATCTCAACGCAGGAAGACCTGAACGAATATAAAAAGAATGTATATAAATATGTTAAGGAAGACTAAGCTTAATTTTTATAACATATAATATTAGTACATATGAAAGTGCTTGTTACCGGCAGTGCAGGACATTTGGGCGAAGCATTGGTACGTTCGCTGCAGCATATGAAAATTGAGGTGGTTGCTATAGATATATTGGCGTCGCCGTTTACTACAAATTCCGGTTCAATAACCGATCGCGATTTCGTAAGACAATGTATGCAGGGCGTACACGCAGTTTTACATACCGCCACATTGCACAAACCACATGTGGCAACACATACCCATCAACAATTTGTAGATACCAATATAACCGGTACCCTCAATTTATTACAGGAAGCCGTTGCCGCTGGCGTGGAGGTATTTGTCTTCACCAGCACCACCAGCGTATTTGGCGATGCACTGGTACCACCGGTAGGCGCAGCCGCCACCTGGATAACAGAAGAGGTTACCCCGGTACCTAAAAATATTTACGGTGTTACCAAAGCAGCAGCAGAGGATCTTTGTCAACTCTATTACAGGAATTTCGGGTTGCCCTGTATTGTGCTGCGAACTTCGCGTTTCTTTCCCGAAGAAGATGATAACCAGAAAATGCGTGCCATCTATCCCGATCTTAATTTGAAAGCAAACGAATTTCTATATCGCCGGGTGGAAATTGAAGATGTGGTAAGCGCTCACCTGGCAGCCATTGAAAAAGCAAGATCCATTGGGTTTGGCACTTATATCATCAGTGCTACTACGCCATTTCAGCAATCAGATCTGTGGAACTTGCGCGTTCATGCCAATGAAGTGGTAAAACACCTGTATCCTGAATACGTTTCCATATATGAGCAACGCGGCTGGAAAATGTTCCCCTCTTTTGACAGGGTATATGTTAATGAACGCGCCCGCAATGAATTAGGCTGGAAACCGAAATATGATTTCAAATATATTCTGGAGCAGATTAAAGCCGCCAACGAGCTGCGCAGTCCGCTGGCCATGCAGATAGGCGTCAAAGGATATCATGCAGAAAAATTTTCAGTAGGGCCGTATCCGGTGGAATAAGTATTATAAAAACCAAAATACAAATTACAAGATCCAAATAAATACCAATACAAGCTCCAAAATTCAAATACCAGGCTCCAAAATTTGTGTTCCTTTGGTTCTTGCGATTTGTCTTTTGGTATTTATTCTTTGGTTCTTGTTATTTGGTTCTTGGAATTTCTGCCTTTTTGCCTTAATTAATTGCCAACCAGTTTTAATATTTGCTATTACAAAGGGTTTATTTTTAATGTGTAAAAAATAATATTCCCAGCTGATTGCCATTGCTCATTATATGCCTGTACAAAGAATGTTCCCGTTGCTGGTTATAGCAGCCTGCCTATGTATTTCGCCCGTACTCTTTGCTCATGTTGGCTCCCCATTTTCTACCGACATTAAACCCGCACCCCATGCTACCCATATAGCGGCCATAACAAAGGATACCATTGTTGTTATTTCAGGAAGCACCTACCGGTTTACAGTAGATACACCGGAAGACCAGGGCCTGGTGCAAACCCGGCCAACGGTAAAACAATTACTGGAACAGATAACTTCCAGGGACGGCTCCGTACAACAGTACCGGATAACAGATAAACAGGGGAATGCCAAAAACGAAGGCGACATCATTTCCGGCGACCGGCTTGTGGTAACTTCGCAAAACGGTAAAGCCACCAAAATATACCAGCTTGGGGTAAGGCCGATGGCTTTGAGTAGTCAGTTGGTTTTACAACAGCAACAGATCACTGTCAATACGACAAATGACCTGACGCTTTACTTTACAGCTGGACAAAGAAGCCCTGATGCTACCGTTTCAATATACCTGCCGGTTGGTATTTATGCCACCATGGAAAACACAACTGTGAATGTGATCGGTCGGGGTGATGTTCTCTTAAATGAGCTGACTAAGCAATCGATCGGAAGAACAGGTAGCAAATATTCATATACAAGGGTAGGGCATGTTACAATAACGCGCTCGCCCAACGGCGGTTCCATCCTCGAATTTAGTCATCTCGATCTGCGGCCTGCCAATGGCCCTGATCTGAAAATTGTGATCAGGGATGTACGCCTGTCAAAAACCGGGCACTACCGGTTTAAAGCCACCTATGCCACTTCTAAACCCCAAGTACTGACCAGTGCGGGAACAGGTACAGAAACAGCAACGCTTACAGTAACACCAACGATAGCTGATCTTTCCAGAATAGTTGATACATCCCTTCAATACAAGGAGACAACCAAAACATATACTACCGCTCAATTTACCTGGAGCGCCATACCTGCTACTGCTGTGCAGTTAATGCAGTCGCTCGATAAAGGCAAAACCTTTGTTCCTGCCCGGGCCACCATTGATCTGAAAAAAGGAAGCGCTACCATAACCGGGTTACACCCCAACAAATTGTATACATTCCGCTTACTGGTTAAAGATGGTAAATACAAAGGGGTTTCAAATACCGCACAATGCTATTCCGGAAAGCTGGATATTAAAACCTTCGGCGTTACCGGCGATAGCAGCCAGGATTACACGCAGCCAATAAATGAAGCCATCGAATATATAAGTAAGTTAGGCGGGGGTACGCTGTTGTTTAGCAAAGGAGTGTACAGTGTGCGAACCGTTCATTTAAAAAGCAATGTGTACCTGTATATTGAAAAAGACGCAACCATTAAAGCATTAAAAGGGGCGGATGCACCCGAAACCACCTGGTTCAGCGATAAAAAATACCGGTCGGGTTTATCACCTACAGATGCAGGTCCGTATGAAGATCCCGAGAATTATATGACCAAACAGGATGTTGGGCACCATTATTTCAGGAACTCCATGTTCTTTGGTGAAAGGCTCAACAACGTTAAGATCATTGGCAATGGACATATCACTGGCAATGGCAACCTGGTTACCGGCGACAAGGTGATGAGCAATTCGCCTGACAATCGCGCCGATAAGATGTTCACCTTTAAATTATGTACCAATATTGAAATAGGTGGCATTTACCGCGAGGCAGATCTTTGGTACGATTCAAGTAAAGACGAACCCTATTATATAAACAAAGACGGTTCAAA